>JBIJBR010000172.1:0-4079 GCA_044345135.1 Vampirovibrionales bacterium | reverse complement strand
TGCGGCAATATAAAAAGGGACGTCATGCGCCTTGGCAACCAGCGCCAAATTATACGTACCAATTTTATTGGCGGAATCCCCATTGGCGGCAATGCGGTCTGCTCCTGTAATAACCACATCCACCATCTTATTTTTCATCATCAAACCACTCATCCCATCGGTCACGACGGTCACAGGAATGCCGTCCTGCATGAGTTCCCACGCCGTCAACTTAGACCCCTGCTGACGAGGCCTCGTTTCATCCGCATACACCATACGACAACGCCCTTGGGCAAAGGCTTCCCTCACCACGCCCAAGGCCGTTCCAAAACCACCTGTGGCGAGGGCACCTGCATTACAATGAGTATGAATACGTGCATTGAGCGGAAGTAAGGATGCCCCATGTCGTCCAATAGCCTGATTGGCTTCAATATCTTCGCGGTGAATGCGGTAGGCTTCCGCTTCAAGAATAGGTAAGGCGTCGGCCAAACTTTTATGTTCTTCGCTCAAGACCCGATTCAACACCTGTCCCATACGGTCCAAGGCCCACATTAAGTTTACCGCCGTAGGCCGACTTTGACGCAAGACGTCGATTTCTCGTTGAATGTACTCAATAGCCAGGACTTCATCCCCCGCATCATGAATCGCATTACGAATGGAAAGCACGACCCCATAGGCCGCTGCAATGCCAATGGCGGGGGCGCCTCGCACAATCATATCCGTAATGGCTCGGGCCATTTCAGGCGCCGTTTTAATGGAACAAAAACGAACGTCATTGGGAAGTTCCCGTTGGTCCAGCAGAATACAAGCAGTTGAGGTCATTTCCAGTGCAGGTTGCATATTGGTCATGAGAAGTTTACCTTTTTGATTACAGAGGCCTCATCAAGTGATGAGCATATGCCTACAGTATATCAGAAAGTCCCTGCTTCCCCAAATACAAAGGCCTCCTAAGCCAAATTCCCCGATGCTGAAAGGCATCGGGGAAGGAAAAGCGTTTCTAAAAAATGAGTCGGTGATTTACCAGCCTCCATTATATTGAGGGTTCGCTGTTGAGGCAAGCATCACGGGAGCAGGCGTGAGAAGCGGAGTAGGGGTAGGCATCACCGTAGGAGGCGTTCCCCATGAGGTCCCCGCAGGCAAGCCTGCTGAAGGCGTAAAGCTAAACGGTGTGGCACCAACATTCCATGCCGTGTTAGGCGTGGTATTGATGGCAGGATTCCAAGCCCCTGATGCGGGAGCGGTCGGAAGCGTGGCCGCGGCGGAAGGCATCAATACAGGCGTGGTTGTGGGAAAGGTAGGATTCTGAAGCATCGGAAGCGCCGTATTCGTTCCCGCCGTCATTAAGGGATTAAGTGCTGGAAGGGTAGCGGGCAATGTCGGCGTCGGAAGCGCCGCACTTAGAAGAGGGGTTCCGCCTAAGGGGCTTGTTGTGCCTAAAGAGGGGACGCCTAATGAGGCCGCTTGCTTGGCCAAGTTCAGTGTGGCTTGGCTGGTAGACGGGTCTAAGGCTTTACTCGTATCTGCACTGACCGTAGGGCTTGCGGGATTGCTCGTATCGCTGTTCTTCGGTTGCTTAAACAAGTCTGTAAGCAAGGGAAGGAATTTAGGGAGCATGGCTTCCCAACCCGTTTTTTCGGCACTCGTGTCGTCTTCGTTGCTGGTTACTTCATCTGTTTTTGGTGTGTAACGGATGTCATACTTCGCAAATAATTTTTCGGCTTTTTCGAGTTTCGCATCAGAAAAACGGACCCCTGCTTTTAATTCGCGGGCCAATTGATTGGCATAGGTTTCTTCAACCGACTTGCCTTGATCAAGGTCACGTAACATTTTAGTAAAGACATTCTTTTTTTCTTCTGGGCTTAATTTTCCATCACGGTTTATGTCTGCGGGGGCGAGAAGTTGAGCAACCTCTCGCAGACCTAGACCGCCTGATTCTTTACCAAAGAATAACGTCTCCGCCACTTTTCTTTTGTTTGTTTTGGATTTAAGCGGGGATAAGGCCATAATTTCAGCTAGACTGAGCAAGTTACTGCCATTGGTATCACCCGTTTTAATCAGTTCTTGAGCTTCTGCTTCATAAGCAGACGTCACGTCTTTAGAATTTTGCTTAGACTTAGCGGTGCTGGTCGTTTCTGTTTTAGGTGCCAAAGCGGTCATTATAGTATTTAAAAAATCAGCCATCATGGTAGGAGGTCTTTCTATGGAGTTGAGATTCAGGGATAGAATCGTTGGAGGGGGTAATAAAAGGTAATCAGGAGTTAACAATAAATCATACAGGGGATTAATTTGGTCAGTCGTTCAGAAGTAAGACTGTGCTTTAATAAACAAACAAAGCTGTCTCAAATTGCGCAGGTTGTCATATTTTGTTACAGAGCGAATTACAAAAGCCCCCCTCCACGCGTTAGGGGCGATTTAAAAGACGCTTATTTAATCCTATCTCGTTTGAAAAGACGTGACCCAAGTGTGCGCCTCAAAACGTTTCGCCAAGGAGGCTTGAGCCTCTAAAGAAGGGGTCTTTGTCTGGTGGAAAAAGCCCACCACCGCAGAACCGCTCCCACATAATAAGGTATGAAAGGCCCCTAAATGCGTCAACGCCGTTTTCATGGCTTCTAAAAGGGGATATTGCGCCACGCTGACCGCTTCAAAATCATTTTTAAGCAAGGGCAGCAAAGCGTCAAAAGCGGTAGGTGCTTTAGGAGCCTCTAAGGCGTGAAGTAAGTCATGAGTAAGCAAGCTATAGGTTTGGGCTTCATGTAAACGTCGAAAGGCCTCTGCCGTTGAAATATGAAGCGATTCACTTTTGATCACGAGCAACACAATATCGTCCAAAACGACAGAAGCCTTGCTACTGAAAGGCGTTATCCTTTCCCCACGACCTTGCATGCGAAGGAGGGGGACGCCTTCGAGAAAAAGAGGGACATCTGAACCAATACCCGCCCCCAAGGTTTTTAAACACGCGTCGCTTAAAGGCTGAAAATCCCGCGAAGGCAAGGTTTCCACTAAGCGCTGATGATAAAGTAGCAAGGCCGTAGCGGCATCAGAAGACGCTGAACCTAAGCCTGCTTGATAAGGCAGATGCTTGTCCAAATGAACGCGTACGGTGGGAAAATTAAGCGTCGCCCCCTGTGTTTCAAGGGACTGTTTTTGCACCGTATTTTGCACCGCACGAATGGCTTTGATCACTAAATTGGCTTCACCAAGCGTTTCCATATAGGGATCATTCGAGGTGAAGATCAGGTCCTGCGGTAAAGCTGAATCGGGAGACGGGCAAGGGTTTAATACCTCTATAAAGAGATCGTCCGCCCAATCCAGAAGGGCGACCACACTATCAAGTTCACTATAGCCATCCTGTCGACGACCTAAAACGTGTAAAGATAAATTAAGCTTGGCAGGACAACGCATGAATCGCATCCGCCAATCGCGCAAAATCAGGAATCGACAAGCTTTCAGGCCGTGCTTGAGGATCCACCCCCGCCACTTGACACACGGCGTCTAAGTGGTCGACGTGCAAGAAGCCGTTTTGTAACAAAGAATTACGCAACATTTTACGCCGCTGTTGAAAGGTGGTGCGCACCACACGTTGCATTAAGCCTAAATCCTGAACAGGGCATAAACCTTCTTGACGAGGATACAAACTAATGACCACGGACATCACTTTTGGGCGCGGTTCAAACACCTCTGGAGGCACTAAAAATTCCAGTTGACAGTCAAACCAATATTGTAGCGCAATAGACAAAGGGCCATAGGTCTTAGAACCCGGTGGAGCGGTAATCCGTTCCCCCACTTCCTTTTGCACCATAAACGTCAACTGTTGTACCCGTTGACGAAGGGACATATCCGTTTGGGTCATTTCTCCTGCAAATTTAAAGAGCACACCACTGGTAATGTTATAGGGCAAGTTCCCCACCACTTTAAAGCGTTCTGCCTGCATAAGACTAGGGACATCCACAGACATAATGTCTTGAGACACCAAAGTCAAATTGTCCCACAACGGGGTACGCCGAAAGTAATCGCTTAAATAATCGACCATACGGTAATCCAATTCCACAGCCGTCAAGGTTTTCACTTTGGGGATTAAACCGCGTGTCAAAAAGCCCAAG
>JBIJBR010000145.1:0-4898 GCA_044345135.1 Vampirovibrionales bacterium | reverse complement strand
TAGGTGCCTACCTCTAAGTCACCTGTAGTAGACAAAGAAATAGTACTATTTACAAAACGCCAATGGGTATTGTCAGATTCCATATAATCTAAACGGGTATGCCCCCCACGACTTTCGGTGCGTTGTAAAGCTACTCTTGCGACGACTTCACCCACCAAAATCATATTATGAATATCATGCGACAAATGCCAACCAGGGTTGTAGGCACGACTGCCATCAACACGCGCTTTTTTTGCCCGTTCTTTTAAGACTTGTAATTCAGCAATGGCTTCTTTAAGCCCTTGGTCTTCACGAACAATTCCCACTTTAGAGGACATGAGTACTTGCAAATCGGCTTGAATTTGATACGGCGTTTCCGCAGACGCGTCTTGCTCAAACGGCGCGAGGAGCTCAGCGGCATACGTGTTCACTTCATCATCACTCACCTGAGGTAATTCGGTGATTTGCTTGGCACGCTCAGCGGCATATTGACCCGCACGCTTACCGAAAACAATCAAGTCACTGAGAGAATTCCCCCCTAAACGATTGCCCCCATGTAAGCCGCCTGAAATTTCACCTGCTGCAAAAAGACCTTTTACATTGAGCACTTCTTGTGTTTCAGGATGCACGCGCACACCGCCCATTGTATAATGCATGGTGGGCCCTACTTCCATAGGACCTTTGGTGATGTCCACATCTCCTAATTCTAGGAACTGGTGATACATGGAAGGAAGCTTCCGCTTGATGTAGTCTGCCCCACGGTGGGAAATATCCAAGAACACTCCACCATTCGGTGAACCACGACCTTCTTTGACTTCGGTATAAATGGCTTTGGCTACAATGTCACGTGTCGACAATTCCATACGTTCAGGGTCGTAATTTTTCATAAAACGCTCGCCTAAGGCGTTGGTCAATTTTCCGCCTTCACCACGAACCGCTTCCGTCACTAAAATCCCCTTCACCGAAGGGGGACAAACCATGCCTGTGGGGTGAAACTGTAAAAATTCCATATCAATGAGTTCAGCACCCATTTTCAAGGCCATAGCCTGCCCATCCGCGGTATACTCCCAACTATTAGACGTAACCTGATACGCCTTGCCAATGCCCCCTGTACAGAGAATCACTGATTTGGCGTTGATTAAGATAAAACGACCACTTTCACGCCAGTAGCCAAAGGCCCCTGCAATCTGTTCACCGTCTTTTAAAAGATGGGTCATGGTGCATTCCATGTGGACATCAATCCCACAATGAATGCCTTTGTCCTGCAAGGTACGAATCAATTCTAAACCGGTACGGTCTCCCACATGCGCCAAGCGACGATAGGTATGCCCACCAAAGGCACGCTGTAAAATACGACCATCTGGCGTACGGTCAAAAACCGCTCCCCATTTTTCAAGTTCTTTCACGCGCTCAGGGGCTTCTTGGGCGTGTAATTCCGCCATACGGCAGTTACTTAGATACTTCCCACCACGAATGGTGTCTTTATAATGCGCACGCCAAGAATCATCAGCATCCACATAAGACAAAGCCGCAGCCATGCCTCCTTCTGCCATCACTGTGTGCGCCTTACCCAAAAGCGACTTGGTCACTAAGGCAACGGAAACCCCTTGTGCGGAAGCTTCGATGGCGGCACGTAAACCCGCTCCACCCGCACCAATGACGAGGACGTCATACGTTTTTGTTTCATAATGAACAGACATCATGTGAACCTTATTAAAATTATGTCATGCCTATAACAACGTCAAAATCAACCTGCACAACCTGCACCGAACCAATTGATGCCCCACGTGTTGAAATCAACAATCGCGCCACTCGCCACCAAGCGAATATACAAATCACACAAACCCACTGTAAACAGTGACGCCCATGCATAGAACCAATGTTCTTGATTCAGCTTGCTTTGATTAAACCATTTTACGTACGCCAAGCGACTAAAAAGCCCCCCTGTAAAGGAGTTTAAACGCCCCCCAATTAAGTGACGTAAACTATGACAAGAAAAAACATAAAGGGTGAGCAGAATGGTATCTAACCAAACAATCAAGGATCCCACACCGACGCCAAGTTGACCGTTATAAAAAAGGGATTGAAAGGCATGCACCCAGTGAAAGACCACCAAAACCAACGCCACATACAAAAAGTAACGATGGAAATTTTGCAAAATAAAAGGAAACAACGTTTCACCCGTATAATCCATCATGGGACGTAAAAAGCCCTGCTTGGGCTTGTCCACCGCACAGGCGGGAGGATCATTAAAAATAGCGCGGTAATAGGTGCGTCTATAAAAGTAGCACGTTCCACGAAACCCTAAAGGGGCCCATAAAATTAAAAAAGCGGGTGAAAGCTTAAGCCATTCAAACGCTTGAGGAAACATCGCTTTTAGATTCGGTGAATAAAAAGGGGACAAATACGGCCCCACTTCAAAATAACCATTTTCAAAGGCACGATACACGCCATATACGGTAAATAGACCCAAAGTCACCACCGTAAACACTTGTTCCCACCACCATGCATCTTGACGACCTGTCTTACCGAAACCTTGGGTAACCAAGGACTTTGCCGAAAACGCTTCTAGCATTTTACGGAGACTCCTTTACATCAATTCAGACATCACAACGGTCAAAACGACCTTATACTCTTTTTTGATTATAGAAAGAAGTCTAACAAAAGACAAGCAATGATTACAAAGCTCCTTTGCGCGTGTTAATAATTCCTGTTGCTTAGGGAGGGTGGAAGGACTTGCAAAATCCATTATTTCAGGTACTATGTGTTGATATAGGCCTAAGTGGCGAAACGGTAGACGCGCATGTTTCAGGGACATGTAGGGGCAACCCTGTGGAGGTTCAAGTCCTCTCTTAGGCAATTTGTGTTATACTATTATATAGTATAATGAATTTTTTTCTGTCATTATAGTCACTTGGTTTGAGTCTAAAATTTTTTGGAGGTTGGTCTTATTTCTACATCGTATTCAAAGCCTAATGGACAGGGTGAAAAAACGAAAGGCCCCGTCTTTCTTAACCCTCGTATTCGTGCCACTGAATTGCGCTTAATTCAGGACAGTGAAACGGAAATTGTGTCTCGGCAAGAAGCAGAACGCTTGGCCGAAGAAACAGGTTTGGATTTACTGGTCATTAGCTTGGATTCCAGCCCGCCCGTGGTGCGTCTTATTGATTATGGTAAATATAAATATGAGCAAGAAAAAAAGATACGCTTGGCGAAAAAGAAGCAGCATGTCACTGAAATTAAAGAAGTGAAAATGACCGTGCGTATTGACGATCACGACTACGACACCAAGTTGAATAATGCTAAACGCTTTTTAGAACAAGGGGATAAAGTCAAATTTACTTTGCGTTTAAAAGGACGAGAAATTCAACATCATAATTTGGGGGTTGATTTGGCCAAGCGGTTTGTAGTAGATTTAGAAGCGTTCGGTTCTGTGGATGGCAGAATCGGCACCCAAGGGCGGGTCATTTCCTGTGTGCTTTCTCCCAAAGCGACTCCCTCGGTCAAAAAGTCCTCATCCGTACCTAAGTCGGCGCCTCAATCGAAGACGGTTCCTGAACAAGAGACCACCGAACTTTCTTCAGCCGACACGAACGAATAGTCTCGTGGTAAAGGAGGGTATGAAAATGCCTAAAATGAAAACCCACCGTGCAGGTGCTAAACGTTTTAAAGTTTCCGCCACAGGAAAATTAATGCGTAACCAAGCCGGTCGTAGTCACATCAACACGAAAAAAACATCTTCTCGTAAGCGTCGTTTGGATCGTGTCTTGGGTGTGCATTCTGGAGATGCCGTTAAAATTGCACTTCAGTTGCCTTATGCGACCATTAAGCGCTAAGCGTTTGAATAGACGATTGTTTACACCGCTTTAGTCGGCTGTATGTGCCTCTAAAGGTCAGGAATAAGGGAAAAATCATGCGTGTTACTCGTGGAAACGTTTCTCGTAAACGTCATAAAAAAATATTGAAATTGGCCAAAGGCTTTCGTGGTTCACGGTCGAAGTTATTTAAAGTCGCTAACCAAGCCGTTATGAAGGCTTTGCGTTACGCTTACAGAGATCGTCGCAACAAAAAACGTGACATTCGTCGCTTGTGGATTGTTCGGATCAATGCGGCCGCTCGTCTAGAAGGCTTAAGCTATAGCCGTTTTATTAATGGCGTACAAAAAGCAGGGATTACGGTTAACCGTAAGTTCTTGGCTGAATTGGCCGTTTCTAGCCCAGAGGCCTTTAAAAAAATTGCAGAAGTCGCGAAACAGCAACTCGCAGTTTAAGCCCTACTTCTCCATTTTTATTTGAATTTTTATGTAAAGGGACGCGTCTTTAGTACGGGTCCCTTTTTAACAGAAGGCGGATCACAAAGAAACGACGTGCCTTGTGACTTGAATTTAGTCTGTTTTTTCACTATACTGAGTCTGTTTTTATACCATATTAAAAGGATGAATGCCTGATGTCTTTAAGCCCCTTTACGGTTATTGCAGGTCCCTGCATTTTAGAAGGCGAAGATGGAGAAATGAACCGAGGCGTGGCCCATCGTCTTAAAAAAATAATGGACGGTTACGGCAAGGACGTTGATTTCTATTTTAAAAGTTCATATGACAAAGCCAATCGAACCTCCAACAACTCGTTTCGAGGCTACGGCGTAGAAGAAGGCTTGGCGATTTTAAAATCCATTAAAGAGCAAGCAGGCGTCCGCTTATGTACGGATGTTCACAGCCCTGAACAAGCCATACTGGCGGGAGAAGTGGTCGATTTTTTACAGATTCCTGCTTTTTTATGCCGTCAAACCGATTTACTGGTTGCGGCAGGGAATACAGGTCGTCGTATCAATATTAAAAAAGGTCAATTCCTTTCTCCTGAAGAAACGCAATACTGTGCTGAAAAAGTATTGGCGACAGGCAATCAAGACCTCTTTATTTGTGA
>JBIJBR010000144.1:0-4945 GCA_044345135.1 Vampirovibrionales bacterium | reverse complement strand
CATTTTTGACATAAATTTCTGGAAACCCGCATCAATACTCATAAATGCGTGTCCATTGATATTGATTAAGGCTCAATGAATAAGACATATACACGCTCCTTTTAAAGAAGTGTATCATACATCTTAACAAATCTCAACAGAACCTATACATCTCCTTTACCGTAGTCCCGTAGGGTTTGTCTTCTATTTGATTCACAAAAAAAAGAAGACGCCGTGGTGGTGACTTCGATCATCACCTTTAGAAAAAAAAGTAATGCGCTTACGACATAAATGCTTAAGCCCTCCTTTAAAAGAAGAGCCCCTAGAGTTTTCTTCAAATCTAATGTAAAATAGGAAAGTTAGCACTTTAGAAACAAGGTACTCTGCGTCCTTTCTAACAAATCGGAATCTAGGCAAGGAAAGAAGAGAAAGATGGACATGACTGCTTTTATGGCGCTACCCTTAAAAATGTCCACAATCTTTGCCCTTGGATTGATGGCCCAAGTGTTTGCAAGCTTTGCGATGACTGGACTTATTTGGCTGATTCAAGGGGTGCATTACCCACTGATGGCTTACATTGGTAGAGACGACTTTGTCGAGTATGTTAACAAACATGTGCAGTGGATTACATGGATCGTAGGACCTTTAATGCTACTAGAAGCAGGAGGCACCCTGATCTGTTTATACACGGTGGATCACAGTCCTATTCCAGCGCTTTATATGTGGATGAGTGTAGGGCTTCTCTTGATTATCTGGGCGGCGACGGCCTTCTTTTCAATTCCTTGTCATGACGTCTTAAGTCGAGGATATGACGCCCAAAAAATAAAAGCATTGGTCAATACAAACTGGATTCGGACAGTGGCATGGACGCTCCGCAGTTTGGTATTACTTTATGTGTTATTCATACTCTTCGTAAGCTCATCATAGAAAGTTGAATCTCTCCCATGGCAACCTTTACCCTTTTAATTGCACACGGCAGTCGAGAACCGCATTGGAAAGAGCCTTTTGAAGCCTTGACGGCGTCTCTCTTAGCGGACAGCGAAGCTCCCCAAGCCTTAGGTTTATCTTACATGGAAATGGCTTCTCCAAGCGCTCAAGAATACTTGGCCACCCAAGACATGCACAGCTATACTCATTTACAAATGATTCCCCTCTTTATGGCGACAGGCAGTCATGTGACGCAAGACATTGCCGCCATTGAAGCAGACCTGCAAAAACAATATCCTCACTTAAAAATAACCACCGCTCCCCCTATTGGAGAAGACCCTATCGTTCAAGAGGCCTTTAAACAGGTGATTCAAAAAATAATTAAACTTGGCTTATCATAAAGGAATTCTCCATGTTTACGGGTCAATATCCCTTGTCCAGAAATAGACGTATGCGCTCTGACGCATGGAGTCGTGCACTCATTCAAGAAACACAATTACACCCGTCTGACTTTATCTACCCCCTTTTTGTGGTGGAAGGTCAAGGCCTACGCATTGACATCCCCCGCTTACCTTCCGTTCAACGCTATAGTATTGACATGGCGGTGGAAGAAGCCAAAAAAGCGGAAGCCTTGGGGATCCCCTGTGTCGCGTTGTTTCCTTGTCTGGAAGATTCACTAAAAAGTGAAGAGGCTCAGGAAGCGTGGAATCCTGACAATTTGGCCTGTCGTGCCATTCGTGCGATCAAAGACGCCTGCCCTCAGCTCGGTGTCATGGTGGATGTGGCACTTGATTTATATACCACGCACGGGCATGATGGGCTTTGTATTTCGGGCGATATTCATAATGATGCCACCGTCAATGCCTTGGTGAAACAAGGCTTGAATTATGCCCATGCAGGGGCAGATGTATTAGGCCCTTCAGACATGATGGATGGTCGTATATTGGCCTTGCGTCAAGCCTTAGAAGCCCAACATTTTCATCATACTAAATTATTTGCCTATAGCGCGAAATATGCCTCCGCGCTTTATGGGCCTTATCGAGATGCCGTAGGCTCTACTGCCACGCTTGGGGGAGCCTCCAAGCTCACTTATCAACAGGACCCTGCCAATTTACAAGAATCTTTACGAGAAGCCCTTCAGGATATTCAAGAAGGTGCCGATATGCTCATGATCAAACCAGGAGTCTTTTATTTAGATGTTATTCATCTTCTCAAACAAACGTATCAGATTCCGCTGCTTGGGTATCAAGTCAGTGGAGAATTTGCTATGATAAAAGCAGGAACCCAACTAGGTTACATTGATGGCGAACGTGTAATGTTAGAAGCCCTCCTTTCTTTAAAGCGTGCAGGTTGTAGTGCAATCGTGACCTACGCTGCCCTTGAAGTCGTGAAAGGTTTTTAAATGCAGCCAGAAACACATCAAGTACTTCCAAAAGAGTTTTCACTTCGAATTAAGCCCTATGTTTTGGCAGCGGATTTGGACTTGTATGAAGCGTATGCCGTCACGTCCACCAATGATTGGGCGTGGGAACATTACGATGCGGCTAAAGATAAGATGGGCTTACGGGCCAGTTTGTTTCTAGCCGAAACACAATATAATGGACGAGGGAAATTCCACCGACGCTGGCATTCGCCTGCAGGTTCTGGTGTTTATTGCTCTTTACTCTATCCTGTCAATCATAATGGTTTTAGCATTCATAATATGCCTTCAGGTTTTGTTCCCCTGTACACAGGTCTAGCTACGCTCGCCTCATGGATTGTATTAAGTTCCATATATCCTAGCCTAACGCAGATATTAAGAGTCAGAGGCGTGAATGACCTTTACGCCAATCATGCCAAAGTGGGTGGGATTATCGTTGAAACGCGCATGACCACTGAGGGAACCTTAAGAGGGATTGTCACAGGGATTGGGATCAATCTAATTCAAGATGATCGTCTCCAAATTCTAGATGACCGTAATTCTCCGATAAGTTTAGAAGAACTCATCACCCCTTACGAAAAAACTCATATGCTTAATCGTAAACAAACCGCCTATTTAATCGGGAAATGTACTGTTGGGCTTTACAACATGTTTCATCAAGGCGTTTTACTGGACTACGTTAATATTTTAGATCTCATTCAAGGCTCTAATATCTAATAGTGACAAGTCCTAGAGTCCTTTTCTTTCATTTTTCAAGAAGGAAAACCTTAGAGGAGGGTCATGGGTCCTTTATCTTTGGAACCCTTACGTTTTCTTTTAATCAAAACCACATTTCGTAAGGACATACAGTCTTTAGATGAAGTGACTGCATAGGAAATGGCTTTGTGACGAAAGAAAATAGTAGTTTATTCAATCATGAGATTCCAAATATGATAAGCAAAAAAAAATCCAATGAACCCCAATGGTATACTCAGTACCCTATGCTCAATCGTGCATTGGTATTGTTAAAACCTCTTAGTTCGGACATTCAAGAAGTGGTAGGTAAAGAATTATATAATTACGCCAAGGAATTATCTTTCGATGATTATGATGTTCCCGAAAATACTGAAAATTCAAATCAAGTAGGCTTGCAACGTTTAAAACAAGTGATTCAAAACAAGGGACATAATTCGTCTATTTCTCGTGCCTTAAACGAAATTATGACCTTGAATCATGAGGGCCGAACCCTTTCAGGACAACGTTTATTACTCTGTTTACAAGCATTGGAATGTCTACAACGGCAACAGGGACAAAATCATTTTATTAATACCCAAGAAATACGGATAGAAGTTTATACCATCGTACGCTTAGTGTTTGAAAAAGACATCGAAATTTTTGAAGAACAAGGCAAGCAACGTAAAGCGGAGCGAGAAATGGAACGCGCCGAAGAAGAAATGGCAAAAGCAATTTTGTTACAAGTGGCTCAGGAAATGGAGCTGTTAGGACATACTGACAGCAGTAGCGAAGAAGATAAAGCGCTTGCACAAGAAATATCTAATTTGGAAGCTTATCAAGAAAAGGCACCTCAAGCGTTTAAGCCCTATTTAAAGCGTGTGGGTCGTTTTTTAACCTTATTGCTCCCAATAGAAAAAGAAGAAGAAGAAGAAGAACAAAAAGAAGAGCCTAAGGAAGCAGAAAACCTTCCCCCTCTATTGGAAAATGATGTGGCAAGTTCCGCCGTAGAAGAGGAAGTAAATCCCATTAATGTGGTCTTTTCAAACCATAAAGAACTCCCGCTGGTTAAACCGCGTGAACGTGTATGGGCCATGAATCAAGAAGAAATCAACAGTCTGATTGAAAATACTGCCCAAACCAAAGCGGTTAAAGCAGCTAAAAATGTGGCAAAGAAACAAATCACAAATCCCAGTGTTTCAGTAGAAAAAAGTAGTCCCGTTAAAAAAGAAGCCACGAAAAAGAAAGTCACCCAAGTAGACGATCCGAATTCAGAGGCTTCTCCCCCCCAAAAAAAGAAAACAGTTCAGGAAGTACCCCTGCCCTAAAAAAGAGCTCTCGTATCAATCAAAAAACACCTAAATACTTCAAGCATTTAGGTGTTTTACAGTCAAGCCTACCAAGGAAAACGATTCCCCAAAAACGCTTTATTTTAAAATCCTACGGCATGAAAGCCTGCATCCACGTGAATAACTTCACCCGTGACGCCACTAGATAATTCATCACAGGCAAGATACAACCCCGTACCACCCACTTCATCTTGCGTAACATTACGTTGTAAAGGCGTGTGCGTTTCCATATAGCTTAAAATGTCTGAAAAGCCTGAAATGCCACGAGCAGCCAAGGTTTTAATAGGCCCTGCCGAAATGGCATTGACGCGAATATTTTTAGGCCCTAAATCACTGGCCAAATAACGTACAGACATATCCAAAGCCGCTTTTGCAACACCCATCACATTATAATTCTTCACCACGCGTTCCCCACCCAAATAGGTTAAGGTCATGATGCTACCCCCACCATTTTTTTCCATGAGTGGCTGAGCGTACTTCGCGACCACCGTCAAGGAATAGGCAGAAATATTATGGGCCAACATAAAACCATCACGACTGGTGTCAATAAAGCCACCCG
>JBIJBR010000121.1:0-5347 GCA_044345135.1 Vampirovibrionales bacterium | reverse complement strand
TTTGAAAGCGATGCGCTAAGCCTTGAAAAGAATGGAGGGCGTCACACCAGCGGGAAGAGTCTTTTAAGGTAGGCAGCGTGTGGGTATCCCATAGTTGCCACAGGCAAGCCCCTACCGCGAGTAGTAAATTTTGTGTGTGGTGCCCCCCCGTTTCTCGGTAGCGGGCACGACTTAAGTACGCTTGATTAAAGTCTAGCAGTGGCCCGAGTGCTTGTTGTAGGGAAGCAGGTAGAAAAAGTTCTAAAACCCCTTGGGTATTGACGAAGAGTTGAGGAATCGCTAAGGCTTCTAAGGCGTGTGCTTTGCCGTGAATCCCCAACGTGTTTTCTGGAGAGCGTTGCATGGCCCATTGCATGCCCACGGGGTCGTCCAAATTAATAACAGCATAGTGACAAGCAATGGAGCCTAGTAGTAGCCGTTTTTTAGCGTTTTGATAGGCAGACCAATCGCCATGCCATGCCAAATGGTCGGGGGTGAGGTTGCTAAAGACGCCAATTTTAGAAAACGCTTTTTGCGAATAATAGAGTTGGTAAGAACTCAGTTCGACGACGGGTTGTAGCGGCTCTGAATTTTGCCACGCCTTGGTGATAACATCAGAAACGGCTCGCCCGATATTTCCACAGGCGACGGCAGATCGTGGAGGATCTAAGTGCTGTAATAAATGGGTAATGAGACTGGTAATAGTGCTTTTGCCGTTGGTCCCTGTAATACTAATCCACCGTTGCACATGGGGGGGCTGATTCAGAAAGGCCCAATCGGGTTCCGAATACAGGTGAAAGCCTTCGGCCACTAAGCGTTGAATCACCTCGCTATGAGGGGGAATGCCAGGAGAGACTACCACGTCTGTTGCATGTTGATGTAATTGTGCTTCACTACCCACTTTTACGTGGGCGTCACCTGCTAAGGCTTGGTCTTGTAGCTGGGCAAGGGGATTACTGTCATGCAGGAGTACCGAAGGGGTCCCCACCGCAATCGCCAAGCGAGCCGCCGCATGGCCTGAGGTAGATAGGCCTAAAATGGAAATGGGAGCATTTCGTTTGCGGGGGGAAGCCACCGCTGTTTCAAGCTCAAACAAGGTTTCTTGATGAGACAGCTCTTCTGGTGTGTGGGGGTCGAGAAAGGGGAGGGTCATTCAGCGGCAAGTCCTTATATGGGGGCAACCACAATGTTGACTAATTTATTGGGAACCACCACTATTTTGACGAGGGCCATGCCGTCTAAAAATTTCTGTACCGCGGGGGAGGCTTGGGCTAAGGCCTTTAAATCGTCTGCGGAGGTATTGAGAGGGAGCACCGCTTTGTCTCGTAATTTTCCGTTGACTTGAAAGACCACGGTCACTTCATCTGCGACCAAAGCAAGGGGATTGGCCACGGGCCAAGGATGGGTATGAATGGTGCTGTCTTTCCCTAATTTCGACCACCATTCTTCACAAAAATGGGGCGTAATGGGTGCCGACAACGTCAAGTAGGTTTCAACGGCATGACTGTAAACCGCATCTCCCAAGGGGTTGGGACTATACTTGCTAATGGCATTGGCGAATTCTCTTAATTTGGCCATAATCGTATTAAATTGAAAGCCATTTTCTAAGTCTTGGGTAATGCCTGCAATGGCTTTATGCGTGTCTTGAAATAAGTGACGCGCGTCTCCTGTTAAGGTCGTGTAATCAGGAGTTGGCAAGCTTAAATCAATGGCAGTACGATGGGTCACCATATTTTGCCAGACTCGTCTTAAGAATTTGTAGCAGCCTTCTACAGCGGAATCTTTCCAATCAAAGTCAGCAGCAGGAGGAGAATCACTTAAAATGAAAAAGCGTGCGGCATCTGCTCCATAGGCCTCAATAATGTCTACAGGAGAAACAATATTTCCTTTGGATTTAGACATCTTAGACCCGTCTTTAAGTACCATGCCTTGGGTGAGTAAATTTTTAAACGGTTCTGGGGTATGGAGTAAGCCTGCACCATGTAAGGCATGGCTAAAGAACCGAGAATACAATAAGTGTAGAATCGCATGTTCCACACCCCCGACGTATTGATCCACAGGCATCCACTGTTGAATGAGGGCGGGGTCAAAAATGGCTTCATTATTTTGAGGGTCAATATAGCGTAAGTAGTACCAGCTGGAACAGACAAAGGTATCCATGGTGTCGGTTTCACGTTTGGCGCTTTGGCCACAGTCGGGACAAGGTGTATTGACCCACGCCTCCTGCTGAGCCAAGGGGGAACCACCAGCCCCTGTAAACTGAACATTTTCAGGCAATTCTATAGGAAGTTCCGCTTCAGGCACGGGGACGACCCCGCAATGCTCACAATGAATGATGGGGATAGGCGAACCCCAATAGCGCTGACGAGACACCAACCAATCCCGCAGTCGATACTGTACTTTGGGTGTTGCAAAGCCTTCGGCTTCTCCTTTGGCGATGATTTGATGCTTCGCTTCTTGATTGCAAAGCCCATCAAAGTCGCCTGAATGAATCAGCCGGCCCTGTTCTGTATAGGCTTGAGTCAAGGGGCGCTCGTCTTGAGCGTCGGGGCGAATAACTTCGACTATTGGCAAATCAAAACGCTGTGCAAACTCAAAATCGCGTTCATCATGAGCAGGAACAGCCATGACGGCCCCTGTGCCATAGTCCATTAAGACATAGTCACTGACCCAAATCGGGAGGCGTGTTTGCGTATAGGGGTTAAGGGCATAGGCCCCCGTAAAGACCCCTGTTTTTTCACGAGAGAGCGAAGTGCGTTCGATGTCTGACAAAGACTTCACCGCGGCTTGGTACGCCTGAATCGCCGCCTGTTGTTCAGGGCTTACGATTTGATTCAGCAAGGGATGTTCAGGGGCAAGTGTGCAGAACGTGGCGCCATAAATGGTGTCTGGCCGTGTGGTGAAGACGGTAAAGTCCTCTGAGTGCCCCTCGATTTTAAAGGTGATATTGGCCCCGATGGAGCGATCGATCCAACTTTTTTGCATGGCTTTAACGCGATCAGGCCAGCCCTTGAGTTCGGGAATACCGTCGAGCAAGGCATCTGCATAGGCGGTAATCTTAAAGAACCATTGGCTCATATAGCGTTTTTCGACTAAGGCACCACTGCGCCAGCTTCGCCCTTCTACGACTTGCTCGTTGGCCAAAACGGTTTGATCAATGGGATCCCAGTTGACAGGGGCTTCTTTTTTATAGGCCAGTCCTCGTTGGTATAAAAACAGAAAGAGCCATTGCGTCCATTTATAGTAGTCTTTTCGACACGTGTAAATTTCACGTTCCCAGTCGTACATAAAGCCTAAGGCATTGAGTTCTTTTTTCATGGTGGCAATGTTGTCAAAGGTCCACGCATGGGGGGCAACGCCCTGTTGAATCGCCGCATTTTCCGCAGGCAAACCGAAGCTGTCCCACCCCATCGGGTGTAAGACATTAAAGCCTTGCATTTTTTTATAGCGAGCAATGACATCGGTGAGTGTGTAGTTACGTACATGTCCCATATGTAAACGACCCGACGGATACGGAAACATCGATAGCACATAGTATTTTGGTTTTTGGGTGTCATGAATATCGGTACGATGGAGGCTTTGCGCGTCCCAAGCGTTTTGCCATTTACGTTCAATTTGAGCAGGGGCATAGCAGTCGAGTTGTAAAATGTCATCTAGCATGGTCAAAGCTCCAAAAAAAGACAGGTAAACCCATTCATTATCCCACAGGTCTTCACTTCGTACAAGTTTTATAAGTTTAGGGCCTTTGTTGATGACGGCGCTGAACTAAATCCATGAACGCCCTAGGCGGTATAACGGAGGAATCCCCCATGTCGTTAAAGCCATAAGAGCTAAGCCTAGTCCGTGTTGTACGCAAACATTGAAGCACAACGCTCCCCAAGCGGGTTGTGGAGACGCCTGAATAAATTGATGCAGGTTAAATAAGTAGCTGGAAAAGGTCGTCATCGCCCCCATCATACCCGTGAGGTAAAAAAGACGAAAGGCGTGGTTGTCAAAACGTTCAGGAACCACCAAAATTAAGCCTAGTCCCACGCCAAAGCCGAAGCACCCGATGAGGTTAATGCTAAGAATCCCTACCCAATCCACTGAAAAAAAACGAACGAGATGGTAGCGTAACAAGACGCCCAAGATCGCTCCTACACTGAGTAATACCCAAGAAGGCAGTTGTTGTAGGCTTTGCCATAGGCTCTTCATGGGGTGAATTCCTTCATTTAAAGGTAGCATTAAAGCTTTTTAACAAAAGCACCGAAACATTCAAGACCACTTGTGATACTACTATTTAAGTCTAACATGGACTCATTTCAATGAACCACTCTCGCGTTCTTCGATTATACTTGGCTTCGCTTCCTTTGGGGCAATGGGCGATTTATGCGTTATTAGCATTGACGATGCTGACTCCTTTTGTCTTGAGTGCGTGTGGGAATCCGCCCGCAAAGCCTGCTGAAACGGCAGAAGAAGACGCGTCCGCTGAAGAAGATACGGAAGAAGAGGGGAGCACAACGCCCAAAGTGGTGCTGGAAACCCATTTACGTTATAGCGAAGTCGGCGATTTTCACCCGAGAGCCTTGCAATGGGTCACGAAAGATGGCTTTATTTTAAAGGGAGCGCTGTATAGCCCAACAGCCGAAGTGGAGGCCTTAGCTCAAGCCAATAAGCCAGTGGGTGAAGTGGGTGAAGAAGGTGAAGAAGAAGACCCTGAAGCCTTAGCCGAAGAAGAAGTCGCTACAGATGCTGAAGAAGATGGAGAAGATGCTGAGGCGGTGGCTGCGACTCCCCCTAAGCATCCCTTACCCAAGTATCGTTATCCTTTGGTGGTCTTGACGCATCGTTTGTCTTCCACAGGTAAGCGTTTGTCTTTTTTGGTGCCAGACTTAGTTAAGGCGGGTTATGGCGTGTTGGTCTTGGATTTACGGGGGCATGGCCATAGCGATGCCTTGCGTGGAGGGGGGGTACAGTCTTGGCGCACCTTTGAAAAATCAGAATGGAAAAATTTGGTGTCTGATTTCCGCGTGATTGAGCAGTATTTTGAACATCCCGATTTAAATCAAGCCACTTTTCCTTGGGAAATTATCCCCAAAAGAATGGCTATTATGGCAGAAGGCATTAGCGCCAACGCCTTATTGCTTCGTAGTGCGGATCAAGATGCGGACTTAAAAGCGGTGATTAGCATCGGGGCGACTTTAGAAAGTAAGGGGTTGAATCCTGTGTTATCCGTCATGCATAGTAAGATTCCCACCTTATACATGGCGAGTCAAAGTGAGCCCATGAGCTATGAAGACACCCAGCAGTTGTACCGTATTACAGAAGCGACCAAGTCCTTACATCTGTATGAAGATGTGGGTTTGGGCATGGATATTTTAAAAAGTCA
>JBIJBR010000118.1:0-5425 GCA_044345135.1 Vampirovibrionales bacterium | reverse complement strand
CAATTTGGATCCTGCCTTTAAACAGGCCCTTAGACAGGCAAAAGCGTCATGGGAAAAACAAGCACGCCTGCCTAAAAAGACGCCCAAAACTGAAAAAAAATCTGTGAAATCACCACTCCCCGACGCTAGCGATACTAACGATACCATTTAAACGCGTGAAAAGCGTATCGGTGTATTCTAGGAGCTTAGACTCGCAGAGGTGTGAGGTGTACATAAACGTACATAAGCACCTCGAGAATCGTAGCGACAACGAAGACGCCATACGATATTTAATCGTTTAATTGATATGAATAGACAGTGGCAGCTCTTTAAGCAACTGTTTCAAATAGAGTCCATAGGCACTTTTTCCCAGCGCATCGGCTCGTTTTGCTAAGGCGCCTTGATCTAAAAAGCCTTGTGTGTAGGCGATTTCTTCCAAGCAGGCAATTTTTTGACCCGTACGCTCTTCAATGGCTTGCACGAATTGAGACGCTTGTAAAAGCGACGCATGCGTTCCTGTGTCAAACCAAGCAGAACCCCGCCCTAGGCGTTCAACCTCCAGCAAGCCCGCGTCTAAATAGAGACGGTTCACATCGGTGATTTCAAATTCACCTCGTGCGGAAGGGCTTAGGCTGTGGGCATAGGCAGGCGCATTTTCATCAAAGAAGTAAAGCCCTGTCACCGCCCAAGCACTTTGGGGATGTTCAGGTTTTTCTTCAATGGCGCTTGCCTTGCCTGCGTCGTTTAAGGTGACAATGCCGTAGCGTTGAGGATCCTCCACTTGGGTGGCAAAGACCGTGGCGCCTTTTTCTTTTTGGCTAATGCGTTGTAGTTGCTCCGGTAAGCGAGAACCATAAAAGAGGTTGTCTCCTAAAATCAAGGCGGAAGGATGAGCGTCTAAAAAAGATTCCCCAATGGTTAAGGCTTGGGCCAGTCCTTTGGGTTCCGCTTGTTCGGCGTAGGAAAGCCGAATGCCATAAGCGTCTCCATGACCTAATAAACGTTTAAAGAGGGGTAAGTCGTGGGGGGTGCTAATGATTAAAATCTCTTGAATCCCCGCGAGCATTAGGATGGAAAGCGGGTAGTAGATCATGGGTTTGTCCCAGACGGGGAGCAACTGCTTGGAAATGGCCAAGGTACAAGGATGCAAGCGTGTGCCTGAACCGCCTGCTAAAATAATGCCTTTATGTGCTTTCATGGGAATTCCTTTTTGTTTGAGAAGTGCTTTGATCGCCATCTTTAGAGTGTATTGTACCATTCAAACGATTAACGCACAAAAAAGAGCTCACGGTATTTTATGCTATTGATTAGCAAAAAGACGGAGCTCTTGATTTTAAGGATATTTTTTGATGACGAGTATAATAAATGATACTTATTTTAGCTATAAAAAACTGAACCCACCTAAGACTCAAAATGCTTCTAGCATAGAGCAAAACAAACAAACGAGTTCTGTGCCTATCGCTACTCCCAAAGCAGTAGAAGATCGTTTTTCACTACAAGCCAATACCTCTCCCCTTCAAGTTGCCGTCTATCAATCTGCCACTGCCTTGTTAAATCAAGGCTATTTTCAAGGAGTTTCATTAGTCGTAAGCCATGGTGATAAAAGTTACCAAGCCGTTGCAGGCACCACGGGAGTTAACACTAAAACACCGATTACCAAAGAAACAGCCTTTGGAATTGGTTCAGTGACCAAGACATTTACAGCAGTTGCTATTTTAAAGTTAGTTGAAGCAGGTAAAATAAAGCTAGGCGCTCCCATTACGGATTACTTGCCAGCAACAACCGTTGAAAACCTACCAACGGCTTCACAAATCACGGTTAGAGATTTATTACACCAAACCAGTGGACTCCCTGATTATATTGGAGACACGGATTTCGCACTGAATGAACTGTTTTTTAAAGCACCCAATTCACCTAAAGCAACAACGTCGCAACTATTAAGCTATGTTAAAGAGGAAAAACCGAAAGCTCCCCATCAAGCATGGGAATACTGCAACACTAATTATCTTTTGCTGGGGGATATGCTTGAAGCAGTTACCAAACAACCTTTAGAAACGGTTTACAGGAACTTGATATTCAACCCATTGAAGTTAAATAATACCTTTGCCCATCCTGAAACGGTTAGTGCTAAACAATCTATTGCAACGGGTGGCTGGGAAGATGGGTACGACCCCCTCGTTCAAAACGCTGGTGGAGCAGGTTGCCTGTACAGTACCGCTAATGATTTGCAAACATTTTTCCGCGCCTTGTTTAAAGAAAAAACAGTGCTAAATCCAAAATCATTAACTGAAATGATGGCTATTTCGCCTAATGATGGGTCTAATGGATATGGCTTAGGCATTGTTAATTTAGGCACAGAACAAAACCCTATTTTGGCCCACAATGGGCAAAGTTTCAACTACGGCTCTCTCTGCATTTACAATCCAGAAACAGATGTACTAATAACTGGTATTGCTAGCAATAAATTGACCAAATCGAAGATTGCCAACGCCGCTTTTCATCCAACGAGTGAAAGTACAGGAATGCCGGGAAATATACCACTTTTTGAACAAGCCCTTGAAAAAACACCGCTATACCCCGCTCTTACCGATTTACTACACACAGAATCAAATCCACCAACAAGGTGACACAGGCGAGATCGAGTTTCATCTAACGCCTAAGCGTTCCGTGTTATAGGTTTTGTCTAAAATGGGTTGCCACCAATCGGCGCGTTCCAAATACCATGCCACCGTCTTGGCAAGGCCTGATTCAAAGCTTTCTTCAGGCACCCAAGCGAGGTCTCGCTGAATTTTTGACGCATCAATGGCGTAGCGGAAGTCATGGCCAGGGCGATCGGTGACGAATTTAATTTGGCTGCGGTAGCTCGTGCCGTCAGTTTTGGGGCGTTGAACATCTAAGGCATCACACAAGGTATGGACCACGTCCAAGTTCGTTTTTTCGTTATGCCCCCCGATATTATATTTTTCGCCAATCAGGCCTTTTTGAAGCACGGTGTACAACCCCTTCACATGATCGTCGACATACAACCAGTCACGCACATTAGAACCATCCCCATATACAGGCAAGTCCTTGCCTTGTAGCGCATTGATGATGATGAGCGGGATTAATTTTTCAGGGAAGTGATAAGGCCCGTAATTATTGGAACAATTGGTCATTAAAACAGGCAAGCCATAGGTGTGGTGCCATGCCCGAACCAAGAAATCAGAACTGGCTTTACTGGCGGAATACGGCGAATTAGGTGCATAGGGTGTGTCTTCGGTGAATAAATCATTTTCCCCTAAGCTCCCGTAGACTTCGTCGGTAGACACATGTAAAAAGCGAAAATCCTTTTGCGCATCGGCGTCTAAATCCTCATAATAACGACGGGCCACTTCAAGTAAGCTAAAGGTTCCCATGATATTGGTTTGTAAAAAGACGGCAGGCCCATCAATCGAACGATCTACATGGCTTTCGGCGGCCAAATGCATAATGGCCGTCGGTTGAATGCGTTCAAAAACATTCGTTAAAGTCGAGGCATCGCTAATGTCGACGTGTTCAAAATGATAGCGAGAGGAGTCCTTGATTTCATTAAGGCTATTGAGATTGGCGGCATAGGTGAGGGCGTCGATATTATAGACGTCCGCCTCGGTGGATTGAATCAAATAGCGACATAAAGCGGAGCCGATAAAACCTGCACCGCCTGTGACTAAAATACGTTCGTGTGGTGAAGCAGTAGGCATTTAGACCTCCTTTACAGTAGGGTTTTGTGGATTAAAAATAGACGGTAGACGTATTGAAGAAGGGAAGGGTTTCATCTTTCGCTGACAAAATGGGCGTTTGTCCTTCAAGTCCCCATTCGATGCCTAAGGCGGGGTCATTCCACCGTAGGCCACGGTCATGCGCTGCGCTGTAAGGAGCGGTGGTTTTGTAATGGACCATGGTGCCATCTTCTTGAGTGAGAAAACCATGGGCAAAGCCTTCAGGAATGTAGAGTTGCTGCTTATTGCTTGCCGAAAGCTCAACCCCGTAGGCTTGGCCAAAGGTGGGGGAGTCGTTTCGCAAATCGACCATGACATCCCAAATCGACCCTTGTAAAACGGTCAGAAATTTACCTTGCGCAAAGGGAGGGTCTTGAAAGTGGAGGCCTCGAAGTACGTGCCGATGGAGCGAAAGAGACACATTGTCCTGCACAAAAACGGGGAGCTCTTGAGGCATACGGCTTTGGTTATACACTTCAGCAAAAAAGCCTCGGGGGTCATCAAAACGACGGGTTTCTAAAATAAGCACCCCTTCAGGGGGATGATCAAGTAAGGGGGCGGATACCATGTTTAAGCCTCCAGCACGTGGAATATGCGTTTCAGTTTAACATAAATAAAAAGTATGTATTCGTAAAAACAGATGCGAGGCTTTACTTTTAATCTTGTAACAAAACTAAGATATTGATAATATAAAATATGCATGTTGTTCTGTTCTTATTTTTTGCACTATGAAAGCATGATTTTCAGTAGTAAAGTATGAAATAAATTGGAGTAAAGGTTTAAGCTTATATTAAGCCGTGTAACAATTGTTGGAAATATCGCAATTTTCTTCGATACACCGTTTTTATGCTTTAGTACCCTTTAATTGAGGAGGTTTAAATGAACACTATGTTAGAAGAAAAGCCTTCTGTTGGTCGTGATATTCTTTTGGATAAACTTGAAGAGATCAGGCTAAATTTAAAAGAGTTTGAGAAAAATCGCGAACGTTTAAAAAGTACCCCAAAGTTTGAACTCACTCAAGAGCTTTTTGAAGAGCTCTTCTTTAAAGGTTGGAATAAAGGTTATCGTACGAAATGACGACTTTAAAAGACCTTTCGGAGCGTGTCGAACGGCTTGAAAGTGAAAACAAGAGACTAAATGATTCTTTAGTCTCTTTGAGTTCTGAACTGGTTGAAGTAAGCTTAGCACTCGTCAAGGTCAATTCGGGTGAATTGGCTGAAGATATAAGTGGAGTAGTCACTGCTTCAGTTTTACAACGAGTTCTTCCAATGTTTGCACAACAACTTGGTATTATGAATGACGCTCATAAAGCTGAAATTAAAGAAAAACATTTGGGTTGGTATCAACATTACCAAGAAAAATTGCAAGGCAACCAACTTTTGTGGACAGGACTCTTAAGTGTCATGTTGACGGTTATTTTTGTGGGGTGCTTTGGTTGGTTTTCAAGTTTTACAGACGGTCATATTCGAGCATTAATGGATTTAGAAAAGAGTCGAGTTGACATTGTCTTGGATGGCTTCAAAGAAAAGCTTACGCATCACAAATAAGCTTCACCACAAAAACGCCAAACCTTTTCCTGATTTTAGGAGGGGGCATCAAAACGACGGGTTTCTAAAATGAGGATCCCTTCAGGGGGATAAGTCAGTAAGGGGGCGGATACCAT
Organism: Vampirovibrionales bacterium; assembly: GCA_044345135.1. Lineage (GTDB taxonomy): Bacteria > Cyanobacteriota > Vampirovibrionia > Vampirovibrionales > JAJTHC01 > JAJTHC01. The sequence continues at coordinate 46 of JBIJBR010000118.1, read as the reverse complement.
ATTTAAGCCTCCAGCACGTGGAATATGCGTTTCAGTTTAACATAAA
>JBIJBR010000187.1:0-3659 GCA_044345135.1 Vampirovibrionales bacterium | reverse complement strand
TTATGCCAAGCCATGTCCGCAAGATTACATTTTAGTGAAGACTTTTCAGGACGTTTCTATTAAAGTAAGGAGACGGTTTCTACATTGATTTTGATTCCTAAGAAAGGCATGCCATGCATCCTGAATGGTTGAAAGTTCGGTATCAGGACAATCCCATCCTTCGTGACTTAAAAGCCACGGCCAAAGGCTTGGAATTGGCCACGGTGTGTCAAGAAGCGCAATGTCCCAATTTGTTTGACTGCTGGAGTGAAGGAACCGCCACCTTTATGTTAATGGGGGACACCTGCACGCGGGCATGCCGTTTTTGCCATGTGAAGACGGGGAACCCTCAGGGTTGGCTGGATGAAGAAGAACCTGAAAAATTAGCCCGTACCATTGTCAAAGCAGGTTGGTCGTATGTGGTGTTGACGTCTGTCGATCGAGATGACCTGCCTGATGGGGGAGCCGCGCATTTGGCCCGTTGTGTGTCCACCATTTTGAAGACGTGCCCTACGGTGACGGTTGAAGTCTTGGCGCCTGATTTTAAGGGGGACCTCAGCGCACTGCGTGTACTCCTCGCGAGCGGGGTGTCTGTTTTTGCGCATAATGTGGAAACCGTCAAACGCTTACAGGGTAAGGTAAGAGATCGCCGTGCCACTTATGAACAAAGTCTGCGTATTTTGGAAGCGGCCAAAGCCATTGCCCCCTATGGCGTGACCAAAACCTCCTTGATGCTGGGCTTGGGAGAAAGCTTGGATGAAGTCAAAGCCACGATGCATGACTTACGTCAAGTGGGGGTGGAGGCCATTACCTTTGGTCAGTATTTACAGCCTTCTCCGAAGCATTTGCCTGTGAGTGAGTGGATACCTCCAAACGTTTTTGAACAAATTAAGGCGTGGGCGTTAGAAGACTATGGCTTTGCCTACTGTGCGTCAGGCCCTTTGGTGCGTAGTTCCTATAAGGCGGGGGAGTATTACTTGCAAGCCTTGGCGTCGCAACGACTCTTAAACAAGACGCTTGAAAAAATAGGGCAATAACCATTTTTTAGGCCTGTTGAGTCATGTGAAAGACCGTGGCGTAGAGCTTCATTTGCTTCAGCATGGAGGCCAATCCGTTGCGTCTGGTCATGGACAAATGTTCCGCCATGCCAATGGCTTCCATAAAGGAAGGTTCCGTCCGCATAATCGTTTCAGGACTTTGATGGTTGTAAACCTTGAGCAATAAGGAAATTAAGCCTTTGACGATGAGGGCATCACTCGCGATTTGGAAGTGGACGTTACCATCCGCTTGAATTTGAGCATGCATCCACACTTGGCTTTGGCAGCCTGTGACTCGGAATTCTTCCACTTTCAAGGCCTCTTCCATAGGGGGGAGTGTTTTGCCAAGCGCCATAATATAATGGTAGCGTTCTTCCCACGTCTCGAAGCGTTCAAAATCTTTGACAATCTCAGCTTGTAGGGTTTGAATATCTTGAAACATGGCAGACCTTAATTTACCTAGGGATGACGTATTGAAGCCAGTGTACTTAAAAAACTATTAAAGCGCTAGTCCTGAAGCCACCTTAAATACGGCAGCGATTGGAAGGATCATGCGTGTTGAGCCCACGTTGAAGGGCATCTTTAAGGCTTTTTTCATCGTCAAGACTGTTGAGCACAACAGGGGTTTTCTTCATGGCTTTGGGTTCAAAGATAAAAAAGCTGGGGACGGATTTGATTTTGAACAACTCCATGTAAAGACGATTTTCCATAAGATCGGTATTGATGGGAATCACGGTCAGACAGTGCTGAAAGGACTTTCGTTCACTGACTTGGTGTAAGAGCGGGGCGACGATTTGACAAAAACGGCAGTTGTCCTGATAAAACTCAATTAATAAGCGATCCGTTTTTGCTTGGCTAATGCGTTCTTGCACCGGTGTTTTGGCTTCTTTATCATAGCTAGAGGGAAAGCGGGTATAGCCTTCTGAAAAAACTTTAATCAGGGAGGAGCTCCAAAAAAAAGCAAGTAGGGCCAGAACCAAGACGCTGGGTTTTAAAAAATTGAAACGTTTGTGCATCGTAAAAAATTCCTTTGCTTTTGATTGTAAGTCGTTTCCGTTATACTGACAAGGTATTTTATGGAGCTTTGAACCCAATCGAAAGGAAATGCCTAATGTCCACGGCCTTTGATGCACTACCTACTTTGTTTCCCGCTTATGCGACCCCTATTAAAATGGTGGTCTGTGATTTAGATGGCACCTTGGTGCATCGAGATTTAAGTGTGAGTCCCGTGGTACAAGCGCGCATTAATACGGCAGTGGCTTCAGGGGTGAAAGTGGTGATTGCGACAGGGCGGATGTTTCCTTCCGCGTTACCCTATGTGCCTCGCTTGGGTTTAGACACCCCCGTGATTTGTTATCAAGGTGCGGTGGTGAGAGACAGTCAGGCGCCTTATACCTTGCGCTATGAAAATCCTGTTCCGATGGATTTGGCCCGTGCGGTGGTGGCCAAATGTCAAGCCAAGGGCATCCACATTAACGTGTATGTGAATGATGTCTTACATAGTCAGGCGCATGACGTGTATGTGGATGAATATAAGCGGACGTCTTCGATTGAGCCTGTTTTGGTGGAAGATGTCTTACAGGTTTTGACAGGGCAGGAAGCGCCTCCTAAAATGGTGATTATTAATAATGACCCGCATGTTTTAGACGCCATTCGCGCCGATTTATTGATGACCTATGGGGTGGAACGTATTGGGGTGTGTAAATCGCGATCGAACTTTTTAGAGGTGACGGCCCCCCACGTCAATAAATGGTCTGCGGTGGTGGCATTGGCCGCGCAGTGGGGAATTCGACCCGAAGAAATTTTGTGCTTAGGAGATGAAGAAAACGATGTGGCAATGCTCGCGGGTGAAGGCTTAGGCTTGGCCATGGGCAACGCACCCTTGGCGGTGCAGCGACGAGCCAAAGGCATTGTCCCTTCTATTGAAGAAGACGGTGTGGCTCAGGCCTTAGAACATTATCTAGGGTGTTAAGGCTTTAGGAGGCTAGGGGCTTTTAAGCCTTATCGTGTGGTGAGCATAGGATTCAGGGGGGCATTGGGGGCTTGACGCGCTTGGGCTTCTTTGGCGTCTTGCAGTTGCGCTTTTTGAATGCCATATAAGGCGTCATCCACCATTTGAGCTTCTAGACCCATTAAGCCTGCACTGTCTCTTAGGCGGTTGAGTTCATTTAGAATTTCAGGATTGGGGTAGCGGTAGTAACCGACCTGCATGGCCCGTAACATGGCTTCATGCACCACAGAAGACGGGTCTCTTAAAATTTTAAGGGCAAAGGCATCGACATACGGTTTGTACTGAGGGCGCTTTTCTAAGTTGGGATTCCCGCTTAGGATGATGAAATAGTCGTTGGCGGCATCGGCACGGCGCATCCAGTCAGGGTCTTCTAGGCGGATATTAAGTGATCGAATAATATTGTCGTCAAAGCCTCTTACATCAGCTGGTAAATCGGGGACAGTGGGAAGTACGTTAAGATTTGAGGGAGGAGGAAAGCCTCCATGGAAAGGGGCAGGTGAGTAAGGGGGTGGATTTACTGAAGGAGGACGAGTAGGAGGACTGTTTCCATTGCCTCCCCCCTCACCAGAAGGGGTAAGGTTCATGCGTGGAGGATAAGGAGGCACGGGCATGGCGGGGGAGGCTCCTCCTGG
>JBIJBR010000142.1:0-4986 GCA_044345135.1 Vampirovibrionales bacterium | reverse complement strand
GCAAAATGCGTCGGACGCCTCGCATTTAGTGCGTTGACGTCTACTTTGAAATATTTCACTGTTTGGTGAGGAGACATCGTATTTTTTTCTCAATTGGGATTGAAAAAGTGACTTTTGGACTTTTATTCATCTATAATAGAGCTACGAATAGACAAAGTGTATATAAAACGTGAGGGGAAGAGCGTGCTTATGAAACATATTTATTTGTTGAATGGTCCTAATCTGAATATGTTAGGATTAAGAGAACCCAACATTTATGGATCCACGACTTTAGAAGACTTAGAACATACCTTGGTGAGACAAGCCAGTCATCAGGGGAAAGCGACTTTGATTCATCAACAATTTAATGATGAAGCTCAAATGCTTGAAGCGATTCATCATATTTTTAAAGACGCGTCTGCGTATGGGGTTATTATCAACCCTGGGGGATGGACGCATACCAGTATCGCACTGCGGGACGCTCTGGCGATGTTGACGATTCCCATTGTGGAAGTGCATATTAGTAACATTCATGCGAGAGAATCCTTTCGCCATCAGTCTTATGTGTCAGGCATTGCCACAGGGGTTATTTGTGGCTTAGGGGTGCAGGGCTATACGCTTGCGCTACAATTTTTATTAGACGCTTTATCATAACAGTTCAATACCTTTTAGAATGGAACCCTATGCTTTTTCATACGACGCCCCTTATCTTGCAGGACCCGACCACCCCCCCCGTACTTCTTTTTTTAGGGGTTTTAGGCGTATTGGTTGGCTTTTTGTCTGGTTTATTAGGGATTGGGGGGGGCTTGCAAATGGTCCCTGCTCTCATTCTGATTCCCCCTGTTTTACTCGGTGGAGATCTGGTCACCATGCAAGCCGCCACGGGTATTGCGGCGGTACAAGCCTTGGCCAGTTCACTGTCTTCAACCGCTGTGCATATTCGTCATAAGGTGATGAAAAAACGCTTTGTTTTACTCTTTGGACTTCCCGCGGTTTTAGGAGGCTACTTGGGCTCTTTTTTCTCCGCATCGTGGTCTAAAGCGCTCATTTTAAATATTTTAATGCTCGCGTTGACGGCCACTTTGTTCTTAGGACTCCGTAAATATCTCAAAGTCCTTTTTGATCAAAACACTAGTGAAATTAACGACTTTGTAACGGATTGGCAGGCCTTGTGGCAAAAAAAAAGGTGGATTCTTCCCTATTCTTTGGTGATTGGAGGCCTCGCGGGTATTGTGGGGATGGGGGGCGCCGTGTTCTTTGTGCCTTTTATGACAGAGTTTCTGAAAATGCCTGTTCGTCAAGCCATGATTACAGGGACGGGCGTGGTGATCTTAACCTCACTCGGTACGGTGGTGGGTAAGTCTCAAACCCATGTGATTCCATGGGACTTGGCGATTGGGATTTCCATTTTGGCCTTTGTCGGGGGCTGGATCGGTGCCAAGGTACAAGCCAAGGTACATAATAAACATTTACGTCTTCTACATTTGGCGTTGGTGACGTGGGCCGTGGTGGAAACGATTCGTAAGCTGTCTCATCTTTAGCCTGTTTTAGGGTATGTTTTAAGGGTAAAGGCGCTTGAGTTGTGCTATATCTTCAGGGGTGATTTGCGTGTTTTGCAAACTTTTGTGAAACATGACACTATGGGGGTTTTGGGTATGCTCGAGTCCTAAGGCATGCCCAATTTCATGTAGGAAGGTGGCGTATTGTTGGCGAATCTGTCCTGACGCGTCTAAATGTTGATTGATTTTAGGGTGACGCTGTAAAATAATGTCACTTCGTTTTAAATAGGCTTGGCCGTTCTTTTGATGTGTCTGATTCAGCGTTCGTCCCACTTCATAGGGTCGCTGGGGATTGGTGTCATCACTCCATGTAATGACGATGCCTATAGGGGTGTTGGGTGGAGCGTCTAAGCGTTTAAACTGTATATTTCTTAACGCTTCCCACGCTTGACACGCTTTTTCAAAGCCCTTGGGGACTTTCCCTTCCAACGGCTCGCAATAAATCAGGATGTCTTGAGCCTCTTCCCACCGCAACTGGGGGGGACTGTCTTCAAGAGGCACCTTCGGGTTTTGTGCCCGTACTTGCCGAGGCCTTTGACCTTCGGGAAGGTAAGTATCCCTGTTGGTTTGTAAATCGTAACGGTGTTTTGAAAAAGAAGGGGGAAGAGTCATACCGTTCACACATTTCGTTTGAAGACGCTATTTATACTGTTGAAAGGCGTTATAGATAAAGGAGCCGACCTTATCTTAAGGCGGGCTCCTTTTGATGGCCTTAGGGCCTGACTGATTTTTCAACCGCAGGGGCTGCAATGTTTTTCATGTAATCCGTATAGGGCGTCGAACTAAAGGGGTCGTTTTTGGGTGCTTTACGAGACGTCTTCACTGCTTTCGTTTTCTCGTCCTGAGGCGGATTAATCACATAATGACCTGTCTCAATTTTAAGTTCACCACCTTCTGGGCCCATCACGGTGCTACCTGTCGGTATGGAAGACGGGGGACCGACTCGACCATGTTGATGAATGACCAAGGGGTCTTTGTCGGAAGCGGGGTGTGGCTCGCCATCAAAATAAGGATTGTTGACGTCTTCTTTTAAAATATGGGGGGTAACCAGTACGACCAGTTCTGTGCGTTGAGAAGGGTTTCCTGCTGAAGTGGTGGAGCGGAACATGGCACCGACAATGGGTAAGCTCGACAGTCCTGGAAATCTATCCCACGCTTCGGTGCGGGTGTCATTGAGTAAACCACCAATGGCTAGGGTTTGACCATCTTTAACACGTGCAGAACCAATGGTAAAGGCTCGCTTTGCAATTTGCGGTGCCGTGGTCACCCCACTGGGGTCACTTTTAATCCCGACCAATTGACTAACGGTGGGCTGTAAGGCCAAAGTGATATTACCGTCATTGGTAATTTGGGGCGTGACTTGAAGTTTAATACCAATATCCACTGAATTAGAGGTCACGGTTACTACGGGTGCAGAGCCCCCTGTTCCTAATACAATTTGAGAGGTAAAGTAAACGATACTATCTGTAATGTCAATGCTGGAGGAGGTGCCATCCAGCGCAATGATGGTAGGATTGGCCAATAGCTTGGATTTGGTGTCGTTATTATTAAAGGCAAAACCAAATTCAGGTAATTTTACATTTTGACTTCCAAAGCCATTTCCCCCTGTTAAAATCCCTAGGGGGTTCCCGTTTAAAACACCTAGCCTAAATTCGCCAATTTTAATATTACCTGACGTAAAGGTCTGAAATAATCTATTGTTAGACTTAGACACTTCCACCAAGGCCACTTCAATCATAACTTGAGATTGAGCCACATCCACTTCTTTTAAGAGTTTTTCGACTTGATTAAGCTGTTCAGGAGTACCGTAAGCCACAAGGGTATTGGTCATGTCATTAAAGACCATTGAAAATCCACCTCGGTTATAGGTCCCCGATCCACCTCCCGCAGTTCCACCGCCAGCTCCACCGCCCGCGCCACCGCCCGCGCCACCGCCCGCGCCACCGCCCGCGCCACCGCCCGCGCCACCGCCCGCGCCACCGCCCGCGCCACCGCCCGCGCCACCGCCCGCGCCACCTTGGGAAGTTCCCATGGCATTATCTGCCCAACCGGTGGTGATGTTAATAAAAATCGCATTGCCGATAATAGATGCTCTGTTGTGTGACACTTTAAAGACTTTACGGTTTCGTTCCACATCTAATTGGGGCAAAACTTCTTGTACCAATTGAATTTCACGTTCAGTGGCGAGCATTAACAAGCTATTGGTATTGGGGTCAAACGTCACGACGGCTTGTCTATTGGTGCCTGGTTTATCCGCAAAAAAGATCGTCCCATTCAATTTGGTGGCCATTTGACCGGCATCCGCATATTTAATGGGTATGGCTTTAAAAATTCTAGAATTTAAGGCGCGTTCTTGCACGGTGTCTCTTGTGGCCACGACAATAGTATTGCCTTCTTGGCTGTAACTTAAGCCTCCCATCATAAAAATATATTCTAAAGCTTTATTGACGGTAACATTTTTGACATCAACGGTCATAGTGCCTTCGACCGATTCGTCGACAATGATATTAAAATGCCCTTGTTCGGCGAGCAATTGTAAAATATCTGCAATATTGGTATTGCGTAGATTCAAATCGACTCTGGCTGATTCAGGGGCAATTTTAACGCCTTTAAACACATTGACGGGATTTTGCTGTAATTTCGTTGTCGGAAGTTCCACAATCGGATATTGAATGGCCAAGGCTTGAGGTAAAACACCCGTGACAAGGGGGATAAATAAACCCAAAATCAGCATCCATGCAGAGTAAGTCGTCAATCCTTCACGAGAAAGACTCAAGGGATTGCTTGAGGGAGCTAAGGAGAAAAAATGAGCTTTAAAAGGAGTCTTCATGGCATGTATACCCTTTCGTGAGTTTACTTCAGTAAGTCTTTAACAATTTGATCAATGTCCTCGGGAGAAACGTTATTGGGGTCCACTTTGGGAGGCGTTGGACTTGGAACTGCTGAACGGGGAGTATTCGTGGGCATAGACCCTGCTCCCGTCGCTTGTGTAGTGGCTGTATTTTCCCCTGTTCTGGAAAATCCAAAAATATCCGCGATAGGCAATGTACGGCTGACTTTGTTCAATCCATCGCTTGCCCCAACTTGAACCGTGGTGGGGGTTATTTTTTCGATCCACACACGATAGCCCTGGATATTTAGTTGGCTTCCTTTTTTGACGAAAATGGTCGAGGTGTCTGTAGAGCCTTCTCCTGAAGCCCCTAGCGATAAAATGGCCATGGGGGCCGTTTTTTTATAGGAAATCCCGTTGACATTAATACTGCCTAATGCTGCATATAAGCTTTCTTCAGGACTGACGACTGGCCCTTGATCGCTTGCTCCTGTTCCACCACCTCCATTCCCTCCTCCTGACGGTAGGGGTTCCACTTCTTTAGGTGGAGGTACGGTAATGGTGACTAAAGGAGAAGCCGCCAAGAGCGATTGATAATAGGGTGATAATTCGCCGACG
>JBIJBR010000141.1:0-4990 GCA_044345135.1 Vampirovibrionales bacterium | reverse complement strand
AATACAGCATTTTGTACCAAATTCCTTTTTTCGCCCAGTCTGCGAAACGGCGATATACCGTATTCCACGACCCGTAGTGCGACGGCAATAAGCGCCACTGAGCACCTGAGCGAAGCATCCAAAAAACCGCATCGACAAAACGACGACAGACGGCTTCATTTTTGACATAAATTTCTGGAAACCCGCATAAATACTCATAAATACGTGTCCATTGATATTGATTAAGGCTCAACGAATAAGACATATACACGCTCCTTTTAAAAAAGTGTATCATACATCTTAACAAATCTCAACAGAACTTAATACACTTGACTATAATTTTCCGATTTGGCGGAGGGAAACCCCAGACAAATAGAAATTTCTGGCACGCTCCCACAAGTGCGGGGCAAGCCCTCTGGGCGTAGAGCGTGTCTATTGACCAGGACAATTCTTGCCTTGATCCCGTTGGTTTTCGCCGATAAATCCTGCTTTGACCTTGTCAAAACTGCCACATTTGGGACACTATAACAGCTTTTTAGTTAAGTGTTTCAAAGAAGTTTATGATAAACCCCCGTGTGCCAGACCCTTAAAGATCTTTAAAATTTCAATGTTGACTTTAGTAAAACCAAGCAAACACCCATGTTTGTTTTAGAATATCTACAGTAGAATACAGGCATGAATCCTAGGCCGTGGTGATGAACTCATGGCACGCGCGACGCAAAGACAAGGAGCTTCCCCCCTCATGAATATGATACCGATTATCAAGGGCATGGACGTCCACGCCTATGTCGACGCCTTTGTCGCAGGGGCTCAAAGTCCCGCAGAGGCGCAACGGCATTTGGCCACCGTCCACAGTGTGGAATCCATGATTCAAGCGGTAGAAAAAGACGGTGATCAAGCGCTCTACGACTTGGCTCAACATTTTAACGACGCGCTCAGCGTAGGGGAACCCATTGCCTTAAGTCAGGCCACTTGGCAGGCGGCGTGTGATCGTGTTTCAGCCGAAAAAAAAGCGCTTTTAGAAGAGGCCGTCGCCAATATTGAATTATTCGCCACCCGTATGATGGAAAGCTTGCCCCTGAAGGCCGTGCAGTATGAACATCACGGGTATCAAACAGGTTTTGTGTTAAGACCGATTGAAAAAGTGGCCTGCTATGTCCCCGCAGGACGCTACCCCTTAATTTCGACGGCGATGATGACCAGTGTACCTGCTAAAGTCGCAGGCGTGAAACAGCGCATTTTACTGTGTGCCAATCCTGCCGATGAAATTTTATATGTCGCTCAACTCGCGGGGGTGGAAGCCGTCTATAAAATAGGAGGCGCACAAGCCTTAGCCGCCGTGACCTTTGGCACCACGCAAGTCCCTAAAATGGATATGGTCGTCGGACCAGGGAACCGTTTTGTCAATGAAGCCAAACGCCAGTTGAATGGACGCATTGGCATTGATTTACTGGCAGGCCCTTCAGAAGCCTGTGTCATTGTCGATGAAACGGCGAATCTGGAATTTCTTGCAGGAGATTTACTCGGGCAAGCCGAACATGACCCCGATGCGCGCATCACGCTATTAACCAACAGTGTCGACGTCGCCGAATCCTTGCAAAGCCTTTTGTATGACTTGTATAAAGGCTTGGAATTGCCCGCCTTTGTCAAAGAATCTAGCTTGTCGCGGAGTGTCATTTTAGTCACGCCTGATCTTGAAGACACCATTCGCATCGCCAATCATTTTGCCCCTGAACACTTGCATTTACACGGTAAAGCCGTGATCGAACGCCAGCACGAACTCACCCACTACGGGACCTTATTTGTAGGGGAATACGCCACCATTGCCCATGGAGACTACTGCGCGGGCCCGAACCACACCTTGCCCACTTCAGGCGCCGCTCGATTTAGTTCGGCCTTGTCGGTGCTGACCTTTTTAAGGGTGCAAAACGTCTTAGCAGTCAAAGGCTCCAACGGTTATTTAAATGAGTTGACGGCTCACTTGGCCAATATGGAACAGCTTTCCGCTCATGCCTACTCGGCACTCATCCGCAATGATGAATAAAGGGGAATCACATCCGCCACTCTAGCGACTGCTTTCTGATACCCTTGAAACGATAACGATTCAAAAACGTATCGGTGTATTCTAGGAGCCTAGACTCGCAGAGGGGTGAGGTGTACAGAGAAGTACATAAGCACCTCGAGAATCGTAGCGACAACGAAGACGCCAGACGCTTTTGAATCACTTATTTCTGACCGATTAAAGGCATCATGCCACGAATAGCAGGACGATAAATCAAGCCGCCGCCTAAGCGCCAGCGAGAAAAAATCCCCCCTGTATCGAGATAATCCACCACGCCATAAATAGAAATGGCGTCTGTTAAATTGGCGGTCAATTGACCATTGGCGGAATACGCGGCCCCTGTCACATTGGGTTGCCCTGAAATACCAGGGTTATAATTCTGCACACCCACACTGCCCCCAATTTTATATTCTAAGAATTTGTCGAAGAAACTGCCTCGTAAATCGGCACGAATATCATTCAAGAAGAAGGTGTCTGGGGAAAAATATCCGCCAAGCACATACCCTGCGGGTGAAGCCACCAAGGGATTCTGTGTTAAGACCAACTGAGGATTCGTCGTATATTGATTATAATACCCAAAGGTGGCATTCTTCGCATAACCAAAAAACAAGGATTCATAGGCCAAGCGCAGGGCATGATTTTTAGTATACTGCCAGTTATAGCCCAAGCTGGCATAGGCTTGATTTTTACTATTGCTAGGCACATTTTCTCCATTAACCCATGCAAATTCATAGCCCATGTTCAAGTCAAAATGCTTCCAAGGGCCCATGTTGACTTCCCCAAAAATAGACGTCTCACGGACTTGGCCCACCAATTGCCCTGCCAAATTACCGTTATTCGGCTTGAAACCTGCGTAAGACAATAAACTGGTTTCTAAAGGCGAACGACGCGAGCCGAATTGTAATTTTAAGCGGTCCGTGGCTTGATACTGCAAGCGGGCTTGATAGTTCACATTCACGCTACTGCTTTGCGTATAATTTTCAAGCGACGCATCGCCATCAAAGCTTAATTTGTCCGTAATACCAAAGGTGGTGCCCAAGCTATACTGGTGCGCCATGGTAGAACGTGGACTCAAATCCACCCCATTGCCCAGTTGAGGAATGTAAAACTTACGCAAGGCATAGCCTGCTCGCATACGAACATTGGGCGTCAGCTGAAAACTCAACTGATTCGGCACAATCCAGTGACGCAACTTATTGGTGGTATCGTCACCATCCTGATTCGTATATAAAAAGCCTGTACGAATCGAAGGACGCATCGCATCACGAATGTCTTGATTCAGTCCCGCGAGTTCGTCCAAGTGAAACAAGTCGCCGCGGCCCCCCACATGATTCCCCACCGCAGGGTCTTCATCTGAAATAATATGCTGAGCAAAACCAACATTGCTTTCAGTAGATTCTCCTAAGAATGAACGGCCCGTCGCTTTCGCAGGAGCAGTCGTCACAAAGCCTGAATACTGGGGCAGCTTAGACGCGTGTGTATCAATGCCTGAGACTTCCGCTTGGCCAGGGGCTAAATCCGTCAACACATTTACCTTGCTTTGTAAACGCTCCAAACTTTGGTTGGATTGATTCTGGACGTGGTGTAGACGCTGAAGGGTCGCTTCTAAATCGCCGTCCCCCCCTTCAGGCACCCGTGAGGGGTAAGACGCCTGATAAGAAGCGTGAGAAGCAAAAGACTGCCGAGAAGGAGCTGGACTTTCTAAAGCAGAATCCTCTTCCCATACCACGAGGGGGTAGACCCCATTTTCAAGGGGGGCTTCATCTTCTAGCATAGGGGGAAGATCAATCAAAGCCTCTGGGCGGGGTGCACGAGAGGGAGAGGAGATAGGCTGTTCAGGGACGGCCTGAGTGGAAAAATCTCGCGGAGCCACCTCTCCCACAGGGAAGGTAGTGCCTGCACCCGTACTTAAATTTTTACTCGCATCCAACATTTGTAAGGCCTTGTCATAACGTCCAATCCCCTTATAGGCTTGGGCCAAGGCTTTAAGCACCTCTACATTATTGGGAAATTCTTGACGTAAAGGCGTCAACAACTTAATGGCTTCTAAATTAGACCCGCTCCATAAATAGGCATTGGCCTTGCCTAAAAGGGCGTCTTTTGCATGAGGCGACTGACTCAAGACTTGGTCAAATAACTTAATGGCCTGCGTGTGTTTCCCCGCATAGCTTAATTGCTTGGCGTACGCCAGAATCAAGGCGGCATCTTCAGGGTGTTTACGGTAGAGCCCTTCAACCAACGCCAGTCCACGCTCCTTCATTTTACGGTCAGGACTCTGACTCAAAAGGCCTGAAAATTCAGAAATAAATTGAGCATCTTCCCCGTAAACGCTGAATAATTCATTATACAAGCCGTATGCCTTTTCAAAATTAGGCGTCGCCGTTTTATCCTTCCAATACGCACGAGCCATGGCCAATTGATGCGCATGAATACTCGGATACGCATGACCCAATTGCTCATACCAACTTAAATACGCGCGCTTGGCTTGGTGCCACACCAAGGTTTCTTCCACTTTAGGGGCATATTGACTGGCCAAACGGGGATTTAACTGCGCTAGCTTTAAAAATTGTTCCAAAGCTTGGGGACGCGTGGCTTCCGTCCAAGACAAAAACTCCGCATACGCCCCCATTAATTCGACATCATTGGGGAAGCTATTCATCGCCTTGGCGTAGGCATCTGCAGGGTTAGCGCTCGGGTTTTCCCCCAAAGACTTCAAAAAATCGACCAATTCGGTTTTGGCTTGCCCTGTGGCGTCACGCTCGGCGGCATATAAAAAGTAATTGACGGCATTCTGAGATTCATTCGCTTGTAAGGCATACAAATGAGCCAATTTCAACGCCAAGCCCACTTTGTCTGGGCTACTTTGCAAGACTTCACGATACAAGGCCTCAATATCGCTGGGGTTAATGCCCGTCACACCCTTTTGTAGGGCTGCGGTTAACACATCGG
>JBIJBR010000140.1:0-4993 GCA_044345135.1 Vampirovibrionales bacterium | reverse complement strand
ACAACCCCAGAGCGTAAGGCTTTAATCGGACTGGTGGTACTGAGTTGTTCGGATTCAAAATCAGGACGACTCCCGTAGGTGCTGAGCAACGCGGTGGCTTCGGACCGAATATGAAGGGCCCGCTCATGGGCGTGATCCAAATTACTTTTCGCCAGAATCAGATCCGATTCGGATTGTAAAAAATCTTTTTCGGGACTAATGCCCACTTTAAACAGGCGTTTTTCTCGGTCATACGCCCGCTTGGCCAGTGTATAGTGTGTTTTGGCTTGATTGATTTCAACTTGATTTTCATGCAGTTGTTGCTTAAAACGGGCGTTGATTTGGGTGACTTCCGCACTTTGAATCACCGCGACGGTTTGCCCTGCTTGAACCGTATCTCCCAATTGAAGTCGGTCTTCTACAATACGACCTGTGACAATGGGGTTAATGAAAAAAAGTGTATTCTCATTCGCTTTGATTTCTCCTGTGGTGACGACTTCATCCACAACAGGCTCGGTGGTGACCTGAAACGATTGAATAGGCGTTTGGATGATGACGGTCTTGCTGAGGTAAATATCACGCGTTTCGTTTTTGGCTGGATGATTGGAGGCGATGGGGGGGGCTTGGCCACATCCTGAAGTCCCTAGGCAGAAAAGCAATCCTAAAAAAAAAGGTAAACTTTTTAGCGGGTTGAATGAAAATGAGGGTGCCATGGTCAAAACCTTTTAGATGTATGTATTTTTAAGAATCAGGACAAATCCAAGATGAACCTTAAGTCTAAGAGTACCTTAAAAGGGCTAAAAAAACAAAACGCTTTTAAGGTCGCTTGGTGTATGATGTGGCTATGAAAAGTTTAACGTTATTACACTTGTATCCAAATGAAATGAACCTGTATGGGGATCGAGGAAATGTCTTGGCCTTGTATCAACAGTTGGCATGGCGTGGCGTGCGTTTAAAGGTTTTGTCTGCGCCTTTGGGCGCTTGGCAGGCGTCTTGGCAGGAGGCGGACCTTATTTTCATGGGGGGAGGCCAAGACGCTCAACAATTCACGGTCGTGGAGGATTTACATCGTCATAAGGCTCCGTCCCTGAAGGGCTTGGCTCAAGACGGCGCTCTGTTTTTGGGGATTTGCGGTGGCTTTCAGTTTTTTGGGCATTATTATAAAACACCGCAAGGAAATGAATTAAGGGGGCTTAGTTTGCTGGACGCTTATACCGTTGCAGGTTCAGAGCGTTTTATTGGCAATGTGGTCTTGGAAACCTCTCTTTTGGGGAGGTCGGAGACCTTAGTAGGCTTTGAAAATCATAGTGGTTTAACCTATTTAGGGGCAGACTTGCCGCCTTTGGGAAAGATCTTGGTGGGACGAGGCAATAACGGGAAAGACGGGACGGAAGGCGCGAATTTTCAGAATCAAATTATAGGTACTTATCTACATGGTGCTTTATTGCCGAAGAATTCTGTTTTAAGTGACGCTTTATTGTCGTGGGCATGGCAGCGTCGCTATGGGGAATCCTTGCCTCCTCTTCGCCATGCAGGGGCACTTTTGGCGAGCCAAGCCCATGAAGAAGCCCTATGTGTAGCCAAATTCAAAGATAAACGTTAAAATGAAAAGAATGTTGTCGTGACGAAAGGTGCTTCATGTCTGCTCCTACTTCCCCTGAACAAACATTTTTGGCGTTGTTATGTGTTGAATTACTTCATATGCCCGAAGCCCCTGACGCGTCTGAATTGGATATGCAGAGTATTTCGGCACGTTTTCAGGAGCAGTTGGCGGAACGTTTGGCGACTTTAGACGGTGCTGTCGTGGAACGTGAATACCAAAATATGGTGTTTATTGCGTTTTCGCATCACGCCAACCCTGTGGATGAATTGGAATCCGCCTTGAGCTTTGTTCTACAATTGTATCGTAAACCTTTGCCTGTGCTTAGAGCGAACCGGTCCTTGTCTTTACGTTTTGGTTTAAGTTTGGAAGAACTCAACCAGCGGAACCCTATGGCGTCTGCCGCGGAGCGGAGCTTGGCGGGGGCTTCTCAAATTGTGGTGTCTCAGCGCGTGTTGCAAGTCATTGGGCAAACGCGCTATCCCTTTGAACCTTTGGTAGTGGATAATCCCATGGCGCGGCAGGGGCAGTATTTTGTATTGACGTTGCAAGCGCTTAAAGCCGAAGCAATGGCTTCGATGTCTTTTACTCAGGTGGATGCTGACCCCTCGCCTCGTCACGCCACGAGTGAAGAAGATGGCTTTGCTGATTTTTCTGTGGAAGATCATTCGCCCTATACGGTTTACACGACCGAAGCCTTGCCCACTGGCGTGACGGTTGCGCTTCCTCCAGCGGAGCAAGCCACCCCTTTGGCGTTGTCTGTTGAATCGGTCTTGCCACCCTCGCCCTCTTTGTCGTCCTTGTCTCCTGCTGTATTGGAACAGTCTGTTTCGGATCTTGGAGACTTGCCTGTTGAGACAGAGGCACCTACGCTTCGGCGGGATGCCTTTGATATTTTCTCGACGCCTCAGGGACTTTTAGAAGACCCTTTTGTTCTTTCTGTGGCGGAGTCGCGCCCTTCTTCTTTAGACGCGCGTCCCGAGCAGAACCTGCCTTCTGAAGAAAAAATGCCCGTGGCCTATTATTCGCCTCGTTTACATATTTTTGATGAAGCCCCTTCGTGGCCTCACTTGGATGAGCGCCCCTTGTGGGTCCCTGCGGAAGCCATTCCTACCACGCTATATACCTTGAATGGGCTGCAGGATTTTCTACCTTTATTTTTAGCCAAGGGCTTAGGGGTGTATCAAGACGACTACCCAACGACTCAGCAAGTGTTTTGTTTGTTGGGAGAAACGGGTTCGGGTACCACCTCTAGCATTATGACTGCGCGTCAACACTTAGATGCCTTTTTAAAGGAAGGGCAAGCTGCTTCGGAAGAAGGGCTTTCGCCCGCCATGGAAGACGGGGTGGAACCTCCGTATTTGAGTTTACATACGTCGCATTATCGTCATCAATCGGCGTATCCTTTTTATTTAGAGTTATGGCATGACTTATGTCGTGCGTTGTTTCAAATCCCTACGGAAGGGTTTTTACAGTCGCAGATTCAATCCGCCATTGAAGGGGTCTTGTTTTATATTGTGCCTGAAACGCAACAGGCGCTTGCCCAGCCTTATATTCAGACCTTGACTCGTTTTATGGGGGGCACGGGTGCGGAACCTAGTCTGGATTTGATTGAAGCCTTGGCGTGGGTACTTCCCCAAGTGGCTACGGTTAAGCCGTTGCTTTTACAATTGGAAAATTTAGAAACGGCCGATGAAGCCTCCCTTTATGTTTTAGGCGTTTTGTTGCATCAATATGGGTTGGCGTCTCACAAAGGGATGGTCTGGGTGCTTCAATCCGCCCCCTCTCACCATTTGGCCTGCCTTGAATATATTGATCCTATCTATTATAGTACGGGTCGGCTGAATGCTTTAAATCCCGCCGAAAGTGAAGACTATTTGAAAAGCACGTGGTTGGCAGGTTGTTTTCACACATGCCCCACTTCTTTTATACAGGGGCTGATTCAACGAGGGGAAGGCAAGCCTTTTTATCTAGAAGAAGCCTTGCGGTATGCCTTGCAATGTCGTTTATTAGAAAGCAATCCACAAACAGGGATGATGGAATGGGCAGGAGGTAACGACGAGCAGACCTTTGCTTGGCCTGAATCGATGACGGTGCTTTGGTATGAACGTTTACAAGTATTGCCAGAAGAAACGGCCAAGGTTTTACAGCTGGCGGGTATTTTAGGCATTCGTTTTTCTATGTTGAGTGTGGCGTCCTTATTAGGGTTAGAACAAGACGTTTTAAATCAGCACTTGGGCGTTTTGTGGGAACAAGGGTGGATTCTCCCTGATGTGGCGGACAGCGTTTCTTTTCGGCATCCTTTGCTTTTAAAGGCGGTGCGTCAATTTATGCCTGCTGATGAATTGTCGCATCGGCATGCGTGGGTCTATGAATCTTTGAGCCAGCATTTTGAAGCCCCTGTCGCTATGCCTGAACCTGTTTTGGCGTTTCATGCGTTTTATGGCGCTTTACCAGAAGCCTTGGCTCATCAAAATCAAGCATGGCAGGAACGTATTGAACCGTTTACGGCGTCATGGTTACCTTCATTCTTGAGACGTCTGCAGCTGCAAGATGTAGACTTAGATCTTAAAACGCGCCTGTCGCTTTGGCATGCGCATTTGCAAGCGGAACCTGATCCGCAGGCCGAAAAAAGCTTACTTAAATGTGAGGCTTATGAAGCCTTGCAAATGGGGCGCTTGACTTTAGCTACCTCAGTAACCTTTGAAATGTTGATTTTGTTGGGAGATGACGCCAAGGAACAGTTGGATCTGAAAAATGCCCAACGTTTGTATGAATACGCACGAGACATTCATCAAGAATCTGCGTTGAATGCGCATGGCGATTTTATCGCGATGACTAGCTTGATGGTCTTGGCATGGATGCGTTATGACCTCTTGGATTTACAATCAGGGTGGAAACGTTTGGAACATCACCCCGCGTGGAAGGAACCCTCTACCGCTTTAGTTCCTTGGAAATTAGAAGCCATTGGTTTGGCCTTGCATTTGTATCGCTTGCAAGCCAATAGTCCCGCGGTGAAAAAATGGTATACGCAAGCCAAGCATCTGTGGGAACTTTGTATTCGAGACGCCCTGAATCCCCTGTGGATGGCACGGAGCCAACTGGCCTATGCTCATTATCTTTACGACAAGGGGGCTTTGCATGCGTATCGTCAAATTACTGAAAATGTGAAGTTGGTCTTGGCGTCTACCCCCACGCAAAGTGTGGCCTTGCATCAAACCTTGGTAGATTATGTGATGGTGAATTGGCTTGAAGACCATCACCACCGCTTGCAAAGCACGGTGCAAGAACGATATCAATATTTGGCGGATGATTTAGAGGCCAATCGTCATCAGTTCACCCCTCATCATCGTCGTGTGCTGGAAACTCTCGTGGCTTCTATGCGTCATCCTCAAAAAAGCGACGACTATTTGT
>JBIJBR010000139.1:0-4996 GCA_044345135.1 Vampirovibrionales bacterium | reverse complement strand
AAAGGAGACTCCCCTTCTTTCGACGCTTTTAACCATTGCATACCCTGCAGCGTTATTCGACAATGTTCCCTCACCCCTTGTGACTGCTGAATATGAATCAAGTTAAGCCGCTCTAACTGTTCCATAAATAAAATAAAGTGATGCAATTTGAGAGATTTAAACGTAGCGTAACTCGCCATTAATTGGGCTTGTGGCCGAAGGGATACAGGAATAAAAGACGCTTCGCCTAACAGAACGCCCACCACAACATCGAAGAACGCCTCTTCCTTTAATCGCCAGATACTAGACAACACATGTTGTGTGAGCAAAGAAGCCTCCGCATAAAGATGCGGTCGGGTTTGACAGACGTCACACCCTGAACATTTGCTGCTGTTGAACGACTGACCAAAATAATCTAGAATCTGTACATGACGGCACGTCATGGCTTCCGTATAGGCTTGCATGTCCCATAAACGCTGTAAAGCGCGTTGAAACAATTCCCCTTCTTGGTTTCGCTTCAACATCAGTTCCCAACGGGTAAAATCTTGGGCGCTATAAAACAAAAGACACTCCGCAGGATGTCCATCCCGCCCTGCTCGTCCCGCTTCTTGCACATAATGTTCCAAAGACTGTGGCGCGTGGGCATGAATGACAAAACGCAAGTCCCCCCGATCAATCCCCATCCCAAAGGCCACGGTCGCCACCATGACGGGGACTTCCCCTGCCATAAAAGCACTTTGATGCTGCTGACGAAGCGCATCTGACAAACCCGCATGATAGGCTTTGGCGTGAATGCCTTGGACTTGTAAGGCTAAAACAATTTTTTCTACTTGACTACGGCTATAACAATAAATAATCCCCGCCTGACCTTTCTTGGACTTTAAAAAAGGAAGCAGCTGTAACTGGATAAAATCGGTTTCACGACGATGACGTGCTTCCGTTCGGTATTCCAGATTCGCGCGAAACATAGAAGACTGAAAACGCTGCGGGGCTTCTAGCGTAAGGCTCTCGATGATATCCGTCATCACGGTTTTAGGAGCCGTCGCCGTAAAGGCATGAATCGCGACATCAGGAAACATCTCTTTCAAGACGCCTAATTTTTGATAATCTGGGCGAAATTGGTGCCCCCATTGACTAATACAATGGGCTTCATCCACCGCAATATAGGCCAAGCGTCCTTGTGTTTTTAGCGCTTGAAGAAAGCCTTCATTGACCAAGCGTTCGGGAGAAACATAGAGCAATTGTAAGTCCCCTGCTTGGTAAGCGGCAAAAAGCGCTCGCCGTGCGTCAGGAGATTGAGACGAATTCAAACAACCCACCCGAAACCCTTTGGCTTTGGCCTGTTGCACTTGATCTTCCATCAGCGAAATAAGGGGACTAATAATCAAGGCCGTTTGCTGTGGGAAAAAAAGAATCGGCAACTGGTAGCATAAGGATTTCCCTCCCCCTGTGGGCAATAAAGTCAGGCTGTCTTGACGCTTTAAAACCGCCTCAATGCTTTCGAGTTGTAAAGCACGAAAACCATCATAGCCCCAATACGTTTTTAAGGCACGGCGTAGATCGTGGGTATCAATCGGGGGCAGCACCTCAGGGGAGGCGGAAGAAGGATTCAAAAGCGACACCATCCATTTAATAAGCTAATCAATGGACTTATTTTAGCATGAACCCACTGGAGCCCAATGGCTCCACTCTTTTAAAAAACACTACCAATCCGCATTTACGCTAAAAGTCAAAACGGGACTGGCCCCCAAGGTATAGCGGTCTTTTAAATTTTTCAAGGTGCTCTGTAAAGGAGGGACTATCGACGTTTTCAGTAGTTTCACCATGGTGTTCAGATATTTTAAATCCACATCAAAGTTTTCACGAACGTCTCGTTCCTCTTCTGCAAAATCGTTGTAGGCTTGGTACACCATCAATTGTTCATGGTAAAAGGCATCTTGTAAAAAATTATGGGCTTCCAAGGCTTCAGAAAATTCATTAAAGGCTTCCGCATACCGTTCGGAGGCTTCCACCCACGAGGAAGATTTTAAAATCTTTAGTTGTTCTAAGGCCTTCACCGCTTTTTCCGCTTTGTTTAAGGTGCCTTGGGCATGACTATCTAATCGTTCTAACGCGTCATATAAGCGTTCCGCTTTTTCTCTCGCAGTGCTTTGTTTTTCTGCATACTTGAACTGACGCATCACAATCTCATCCACAGGCGCCCCATACCCTAAATCAAGACGAGGCAAAAGTTCTTGAATTGGTAAATTTTCCATTCCCAAAATGCGGGCACCCCCCACCGAACAATTATAAATTTCTACATGAGGCAGCACCATTTTGATTTTACTGCGAATCGTATCATAGTGATATTTAAAATGTTTGTAGTCGTCTTGCGTCATCAAGGGATTCCCCTCCCAGTCGTCAACGTAACACAATTGACTTGAGCGATTATTCAGGGCTTTAGACACCAAGGCTTCCCCTTCAATTTCAAGAGTTTCCCCTGTGGCGTAAACTTGTGTGCCTCGAAGAGCCATGTCTTGCCCCGCTAAAATGATGTTCTTAAATCCCAAATCCACACAAATCAAGAGCATAAAGAAGGACACGGTGCCCCCTGGATTATACGCATTCATTTCTTCATTAAATAGGGCATTCAAAAATAAGGTGTATTGGTCATTATATTTCAGGGCCGCCATCCAACGACTTTTACACGCTTGGGTCATCATAAACGGATCCGCACTAGGGCCGGTAATAATGTGACAGTCCTTCAATGGGTCTTCTAGGCCTTCCATTTGTTTTTCAGGCCCGTAGTAGTCCATCCCAAATACAAAATCTGCTGTTAGCCCATGCTGCTGAAGGGCTTTGACCGCCCCTGTCACCGCACAAATAACAATTTTATGGCGTACAGCATGTAACTGAGGTAAAGCGTCATTCAACGACGGGCCTGCCCCACACAGGACAACGGTTTTACCCTCCATACTTTCTTGTAAGTGATGCACGCTATGCGTTTCTGGAAAATACACGCTGTTTTGCAAAAAAGTATTGGCCCATAAACGACTTCTATTTTGGAGCACTTTGGCATTACGCACCGCATTTTCCGCATGAATTTTTAGTTTTTCAATCACAGGGACGAGTATTGGTGAAAAGGCTTTTAAGGTGCCTTCCGTCATTAAAATACCCATGCCTTCTCCCTGAACCAAATGCGTTTCCACATAATGCCATAGGGCTTCAGGTTCTGTAAAAATAAGGAGATTTTCATACGCCAAAACATGAGACAAACCCACATTGTCCAAGGTAAAATGGAGCAAATCCAAATTACTTTCATACACAATGACTTGTGCCTTACTTCTTTTGGCTTTTAAAGCGTTTACCGTGGCTTCTAAGGTATAACCCAAGCCCAAACCGAACAATAGGTTAATGGAATGACGGGCATAGCACACATGGGTATCGACCAGCTGTTCCGCTTCTTGCTTGGCCCCTTCTAAACGATGTAAGGGGATCGCATCTTGATAAAGAATCGTTAAATCTTGGGCGTGCGTTTCATACACCACAATGTCCGCGGTAGAGGCTTGAGGGGCGTAGACGCGAAGTCTATCCACAAATTTTTGATTATGCGCTTTAGGGTCACGGGGTAAGACACTTAAATTTTGTTCTAAAAACGACATCTGTTTTTTCCTTTGGGGATCAGGGGGAAGGGAATCAGGTATTATAAGCATGAAGAAGCAGGTGGACTGACCTGTAATCTAGGCCTTAACGGAGCAAGATTAGATTGAATAGAGTATGAGGCCTCTGGCATAGGGGAAATCTGCCTTTGCGTTTGCAATAAGGCTTCCGCCACTTGAAAATCTTCAGGCGTGTCAATATCAATGGAACGCGCATAAGGCATGACATAGGGTAAAATAGGAGAGTGATCCCAGAGTGAAAAGGGCCCCTTCGTTTCTAATAAGGCTTGGGTCCGTAGGATATAAAAGGCTCCGTTGGGTAAATAGTCCTGCCCCATGCTCTTGGCCACAGGGTGAGGCTGTACATGCTGCAATCCAGAGGCATGGGCTTGAGCAGTCAGTAACCACGTCAACGGTTTGGCGGGAGCACACACACTTAAAAGCCCTTGGGCCTGATCTTGACTGGCAAGCAAGGCCAAGGCCTTTTCAAAATCTTTCGCGTCCACCAAGGGACTGGTACATTGCCCCAGCATCACCCAAGGCGGTAAAAGAGCAGGATCCCACTGCTTCAAAAAGTAACGAAGGGTATCAAAGCTAGAGGTATCATCCGTACTGGTTTGAGACGGCCTCAAAAAAGTAGGAATTTCAATGGCGGGATGCTGAAGCGTTGTACAATCTAGGACGTCTGGATCATCAGTAAACAGAAAACGACGTTCAAAGCCCTGTGCTTCACTGAGAGCCTTCAAATACCACGACACCATCGGTTGGCCCAAAAGGGGACGCATCGCTTTCTGAGGAAGACGCTTCGACCCTGCCCTCACCAAAACCACCGCCCAAATCTTAAGCGGCGCAAACGATTCTTGATCTAAACTCGACAATGGTTGGGTCATGAAAGGGTTCTCTTCATTCAATCAAATAAAATACGAGCGTTAAAAACAAAGTTATTTTAACATGGGGTGCAAAACACGTGAGACAGTTCCTACAAGTAAAGGAGACTCCCTTTATTTAACGTCATACAATAAGACCGACTGCTGATAAACAGATTCGGCCAATCCAAAGCCACGTCCCACGTCTTGACTAATATTGGTGGCGGTTTCTTGATTCAGCATGCCTCGAAAGGTGTTTTCGGCTTCTCCTCCACTTAAAAAACCTTCTTCTCGATTAATAGTGGCGTCCATGGCTTCCATCAGCTGTTGAATAAAAACCGCTTCAAATTGCTGAGCTACGACTTTGAGTTCTTTTTGCTTAGGGGTTTGTGGATCTAAATAACTAGCGCGTAAGTCTTTGAGTCGCTCTGAAAGGGGTTTCGAGTCTCGTATGGCTCCCCCCCCTTCAGAAGCGTCTGGATGGAGAGACGTCGGTGTTTTCAATACATAAGA
>JBIJBR010000174.1:0-3979 GCA_044345135.1 Vampirovibrionales bacterium | reverse complement strand
CCTTGGCCTTAAGCATTAGTTTGACGACTTTAATTGGGAGCTTTCGGCATAGTGTGGAAGACTGGATTGATAAAAGTTTACGCGCCGATATTTTTGTGCAACCTCAAAGTGCCAGCACCCATCGTCATGTAGGTTTGTTGTCGGCCAAAACGGTGCAGGCGCTGAGTACGGATTCGGCCGTTGCGGAAGCGGATCCCTTTTTAGAACAGGCCTTTGTGTATGAAGGCAAGCCGTTCTATTTAGGCGTCGCTCAATTAGATATTTTTGCTCGGCACGCGCGTTTAACGTTTACGGAAGGTGAATCGTCTGACGAGATCTTGGCTCGAAGTCTGGCCTTAAGCCAACCCATTAGCCTTCAGAGAAAAACCCCTTACCCCACCCTCATTAGTGAACCCTTTGCCCACGCTCATCATCTAAAACGAGGCGATACCTTCACTCTTAATATGCCGAAAGGGGCTTTGTCGCTTCAGGTGCAGGGGGTTTACTTTGACTATGCCTCTAGCCTCGGCTATGCGATTATTCATCGATCCCTTTACCAAGCTTATGGGGGGCCTCAAGCAGACGCGTCTAGCACACTTGCCTTGTATTTAAAGCCTCATCAACAGACAGACACGGTCTTGGCGAATTTGACTCGCCGTATACCACAAGGGGTATGGTTGTCTATGCGTTCAAATCAAGCCTTACGACAAGAAGTCTTAGGGATTTTTGACAAAACCTTTACGATTACGTATCTCATGCAAGGCGTAGCGCTTTTGATTTCTATTTTAACGGTGTTACACGCTTTAACCACCCTTATTTTAGATGGCAAACGCATCTACGCAACCTTAGATTACTTGGGGATGTCTCGCGCCCTACAAGTTCGCTTGGTCATGAATCAAGGGATGCTCTTATCTCTTTTAGGCTATAGCATGGCCTTTATTTTTGGGATGATGTTAGCAGGTGTTTTGATTTACGTGCTCAATGCCCAATCCTTCGGCTGGAGCGTTCCTTTAAAAATGCCGTGGGAATTTCTAATCAAGAATCTGTTTTGGGTGATGGCAGCTGGTCTTGTGGCAAGCTTTATACCACTATGGATACTGCGTCGACAAAAATCGACGAGCAGTCTACGTTACGAATAATACGGTTCTTAAGCCGCTGTGGTATCCGTTACGGGGGTATTGATATAAGTCAATGCCGTCGTATCTGCGGTAGTGGTGGTCGTCGCAGCGCCAGTCCCCATTCCAAGAGTGGAAATGTCAACCCCTGACTGTTGAAGTAAAGCCATAATACTTGCTAAATCGGGTGTAGCACTTGCATTCGCCGTCGGCGTAAATTGAGGGAGTGCTACATTTTGCATGAGTGGGCTAGAATACATCCCCATATTTTGCATCATCATCATTTGTTGCTGTTGTGGCGTCATACCACCTGCTCCTGCCGTAGAAGCGCTTCCATTAACTTTAAGATCTTGCAATGTTTGTTTCCCTACAGGAGTGGCGCTTGCGCTAGGTAGCATGCCTCCCATCATATTGCCTCCCCCTGCGTACATCGCACGCTGGGCTTGTAACATCATAATTTGAGCATCAATAGAATTCAACATACTATTACCCCCTGCCATCATCGGGTAGCCCTGATTCATTCCATAGCCTTGATTAATATTCGCCGTTGGGGGGAAAAACATACCCATGCCGTTGGTTTGATCCAAATAATTGGCATAAGGCTGAATGGTTCCGTTAACCCATCCGTATTGAGGAACCGCGCCTGCGCCTGCCCAGCCTTGTATTGGAGACATTGAAAAATTGGAGTAACCCGCCGTACCCATGCTACCACCCGCGGCCATAGGCTGTTGTTGTTGAGGGGCTTTAATCACTTGTCCATTAAGGCCAATGACGGTGTATCCTTGAGCCACCATATCATCAACACTTAATTGAGATAGAGCTGAACCCCCTTTAATATCACCTACTCTAATAATTTTAGCACCTTTTAGGGCATCGTTCATCTTCGATAAAGAGTTGTCAAGCTGTTTTTGAGCCAAGCCATTCAAACCATTATTATCCGCATTAACCATATTGACACCTGCAAGTGCCGAGTTAACCAAAGAAGATCCTGTAATTGAGCCCATCATTGTATGATATGTCCTTTATTGTCCCGATAAAAATATGATTGTTTGGTATAAAACCTCTCGTGTCTAAGCTATCGGCAATGGAGCTTAAGTCTTTAATTTTTGTTACATGATGTTACAAAATGGTTTAAATCACTTTAATTTGGCACAATTCAAAACCCTTTGACCTTTTATGCTGGTAATGCTTTAACCGTACGTGTGTAACCATAAGGTAAAATTTTAATCATGGCCGTAAATACAACGACTCCTTCGAATCAACCCTACGCTTTCTTTGCCACGCAAGGCACGGAAAAAAACAGCGCCAAACCACACATACAAGGCACCGCACGACAGTTACGAACCCAAAACGGCATGACCGATACCTTCCAAGCGGAAGCCACCCAACGCCCCTTAATGATTTTACCCCTCCTCCCTCAAGAGCTGCTTCAATTGAGTCGTAACCCCCTTAGGCAGGCCCAACTCTTACAACGCCTGAGCCAATCCCCTTCAAAAGATGCCCAAGGTCGCCTGCTGGAAACCCCTCAAGCCCGATTGGCCATGTTTCATCGCTTAAGTCAACAGCTTCCCCCGAGTCAGCACGACGCGTTAGATGCCCTACTCACTTCGCCGAAAAACCCACTATTACAAACCGACGGAGACAACCCCCATAGCACGCTTTATTACTTATACGCCATGGCCTTTGCCCCCAAAGCACAAGGCTGGCATGCCCCAAGTTTAGTGCAAGATGCCGTTGAAATTTTATCGCATCCGCAAGATATTGAACAAGACAACACCCCCCTTGAAGCGCCGTATAAGCAAGCCCTGCTCGCCGTGAGTAATCACCCCAGTGGAGACAAACACAACGCCCAAGTCCTGCCCAGTGCCAGAACCGAAGCCGACTTGAATGTGATTCGCACCTTTAATTGTAGTGAAGCGTCTGAGATGTCTCGAATGGCCAGCTTGCACCCTAAGGAATTGATTCGCCACTTGGTGGAATTAACCAGTCCGGTGGAAAGCTTCTACGAAAAGGCGACGCCTCAAGAGTTATCCCCCGACGACCCCAGCCAAGTCTATGCGGAATTGGCCAAGCGGAATATGGCGTATCAAAAAACAGCGGATGGCAACCTTTTGGTGGAAGTCTTCGTGGAGAAGCCTTGGGGCCTAAAGAAGCCTCCCCCTTGCAAGTCTTGTATCAAGAAACCTTGCTCTATAATGGCGGTCGAAAGTCCTATGACGTGGCCACCGACAAACGCGATATGCTTGATATTGCCCAAACAGGCGTCTGGTCTTCTACGGCCTTGAGTGATGAAGAAAAAACCGTCTTGTGCCAACGCTTACAAATCCCCCAAGCCGATGAAGCCCGCAAAGCCTTTACCCAAGCCTTTCAACCCTTTAAATCCAAAATCCCGCCCCAAGAAGCGCAAGGCATTTTAGATGCCGTCTGGGGGGAAAACAGTGGCTTAACAGGGGATGAAAAACTCTTTAATGAACGGCTGATTAATGACGGAAAAGCCTATAAACTCCTGCAATACCAAGTCTTAGACGTCCCGCCTGACCCCAAGGACCCCAATTATGGAGATTTATACCTCTACGGGTATTACCGCAATTTTAAAGACACGGAAAACGACTTGGTCAACGCCTTAAATCAAGGGGAAGAACCGATTTTGAATGAATCCATTTCCTTGAAAAATGGCTACACGGTCCCTGGGCATGAAGTGAAGCTTCAGGCCAGCGATGTGGACCCCAAAACAGGGGAGCGCCGTTTTTACTTGGTGAATACGGACGACGACGCCAAGGGCTTGGAACAAGTCTACGCCAAGGACTTCATTCCCAAGGTGGGGCATGTGAGCTTGCCGCAGTCCCTGAGCGACCCCATTCAGCAGGCCATGAACCAAGTCCCCG
>JBIJBR010000138.1:0-5011 GCA_044345135.1 Vampirovibrionales bacterium | reverse complement strand
AAAGCGTTCCATAATACTCATGGCTTTAGGCAAGGCAGATTCACTATTGGCCGTTGAAAATGCGATTAAAAAGGGTTCTTTAATGGCGGAAAGCATACAAAGAAACGGAACTTTTATAATGGCACACGTGGTCAGTAACACCACTGTTACAAAGAGGAACAAGGCAAAATAAAGTGAGCCTGCAAGCTTTGCATAGGTGAGTAAAATATGGAGCCCTTGAGAAGAAACCGCATAGGCAATAGCCGCCAGTACCCCCATAGGGGCAAAATTCATGACATAGCCGACAAACTTAAACATAATTTCACTTAGGCTGGACAACCCTTTTAAAATGGGCTTGCCTTTTTCTCCAGCGGCCATAATGGCCAAGGCAAAAAACACACTAAATACCACCATTTGAAGCACATTACCCGTGGCCATGGCGTCAAAAATACTCGTGGGTACCATCCCTAATACACTGTCCATAAAGGTATGATTCGCTAGTGTATGGGTATTGGCGGTAATTGTGGCCAAGTCACTTAAATTTTTAGCATCTGCATGAAGTACAACACCTGCCCCTGGCTTGAACCAATTGGCAACCCCTAAGCCAATGGCTAACGCTAAGGTCGTAGCTATTTCAAAATATACAATGGTTTTCAGTCCCAAGCTTCCTACTTTTTTGGTATCTCCTGCCCCTGCAATCCCCACAATTAAGGAAGAAATCAACAAAGGAGCAATCAACATTTTAATCATGCGCAAGAACAAGTCAGAAAAAGGCTTTAATTGCTGCCCCAGATCAGGCCATTGAACGCCAACGGCCAAACCCAAAAGAAGACCTATAATAATTTGCAAAGTCAAAGGGACTCTAAACGTAGCGGAAGGAGAAGACGTGGGCTTTTTTTCCATAGTGCGACTTTCACGATTGATTTAGTAATATGAATATCATAACAGAAAGATGATAAAAGCTAAAACAATTCTAAAGCAAAAAATATGCGAGTCGCGTCAACGAAGTCCTTTGTTTAGAGGAACTCATTTTAGACAAGGCACACCTAAGTCGAGAAAAAAAAATACACAACCCAAGAGGAGATATGTCTATGAATATATTCACTCGTTTATCTTCTTGGATGCCTTTTGCTCATAATACATCCCCTCTCTTTTCTGTAGCGACAGAAGAAGCCAACGTTGCAGCATTTATGATAAAGGATACGAAAATTTTGAAAATTGTGGCTAATCAAGATGTTTATCATCAGCAGCGACCCATTTTGCTCGTCAAAGCAGGACAAGTCATTCTTCCTAAAATGGCAGAATCCTTAATCTTACAAGGGGTTCCCCTTTTAGAAACTTGTCTTTTGGAAGATGAAGAAGGCCAACAGCGTCCTTTAGAAACAGAAGATCTTCAAAATATATTGTCGAAACTCAATTCCAATAAAATTCAATTGGATGCGAGTAATAATATTGTTTCTATTGAAAAAAATGGGAAAGCCTCTACGCATACAAATGACTTACGACAAGTCAAAGTCATGATTGTGGCGCATAATAAAAAACACCAAGAATGGCTTCGTTCTTTTCTAGAAGACGAAGGCGTTTTTGCGCAACATATTCACCCCATTGTGCAAGCCTCGACCTTGAACTTTATGTATGAAAAATATAAGCCCAACTTTTTGATTTTAGATGTCCTGACCCATCAACTATTTTTAAATGCGGGCATCAATACGTTAGACCTTGTACATCAAGACCCCTCAAGCACCTTTAAACATACTGTTTTACTGACTCAAGCCTCTATGCCTTCTGGCTTGATGAGCCAACTTTTAAAATTAAAAGAAACCTTAGAAGTCCCTTACCCCCTAAGTAAAATTGATTTAGAAACGGTTTGCACCCCTGTATTAAAATCTTTACAAGGGACTTTGTCAACAGGTGTTAAGCTTCCTTCTAAGGGATAAAACCTTCCCCTAAGCAGAGTAAATCAGAACCTTTTTTTTATTTACAGCCCGCTTAACTGTATACTAAAATTATTAGTCCCCCTAAGCCATACGAGCGTTATGCCCATGAACCATTCTCATTCTTCTTCACAGCCTAATGCTCAAGCGAGTCATGCGAAGACAAGCGTACAGGATATTTTAAAAAGCGTTCGAGACATCCCTGCCCTGCCTCAAGTGGTCATTCAGGTGGTCGAACTCTTAAACAAGCCTAATTCTAATGGCTTACAAATTGCCTCGCTTATTAGTTATGATCCTGGCTTGACGTCTCGAATTTTAAGAATGGTCAATTCAAGTGCCTATGGTATTCCTAGGCAAGTCACCAGTATTCAGCATTCTATTGCCATGCTCGGTTATAATGTGGTGAGAGGTCTCGTGTTAGGTGCCTCTATTTGTCAGATTTTTTCGTCTTTACACGCGTCAGGTAAAACAGGCCAACGGATGCAAATTCGTCAAGGGCTTGATTTAGAGTCCTTCTGGCGTCACGCCTTATTGATGGGGTTTTTCTCAAAGCATTTGGCCGATCACTTTAAGCTTCCAGAAGCGGATGACGTCTTTAGTGCAGGCATGCTACATAATATTGGGATACTCATTTTATACGCCCAAAGTCCAAGATATGACATTGCCTTACATAGCGTTTTAAAACAACGCAAAGCAGGGCGCTATGGCGTCAAAACCTTAGAAATTGAACAGTTGGTTCTAGGGTTTACCCATCTTGAACTCGGTACAGAATTGTCTCAACGTTGGGAGCTTCCTGATTTAATGCACGCGGTGATTAGTCGTTACGCCAGCCCACGCGTCACAGGTGAAAAGACGGATGCGGCGGTCTTCGTTGTGGCTTTGGCACACCAACTTCTTTCGGCGATGTCTGAAGTGCAGTATCATTGTGAAGCCATTACCTGTAAGCATTTGTCTCCTGAACTGTTAGAGTATTTTCAGTTTAAAGACGACAAATCGGTTCAAGTCTTATGTGACGGTATTTCTCCCTTACTGGTAGAAAGTAGAGAAATCCTTAAAACACTCATTGGGTTTTAGGCAAACATATTCTTTACCTGAGCGGGTAACCGTCTATTGATCAATATTCTTCATGGTTTTTATGTTAGAATAAAGACATCAATACGACCAAAAGGAAGTTCCGCATGTCTTGGATTAATATTACATTACTCGTCATACAAGCCCTAAGCGGGGTAGCTGTTATTCTTCTGGTATTATTACATTCCCCTAAAAGTGATGGTGCAGGCCTGATGGGAGGCATGACCACCAGTTTTGCCACGCAACGGGGAACAGAAACCACCTTGAATCGTTTGACTCAGTTTTTTGCCATTAGCTTTTTTGTGGTGTCTTTTATTTTGGGTTACTATTTCTAAAATAGCACCTTGCTATAGGCGCTATCTCAAGTAGAAGCAATAATCGCTCAAGTATTCGAAGAATGTGACCCTACGCGACGACGGCTTGAGTGTCTTGCAGGACATCGGCTAAGATCCATTCCACCATCAATTGATTCGTTTCTGAAACAGGGTAATGGTAAGCCTCTTCCCCATCTTCCCAACAATCATTCAAAGCGTAAGTTCCTTCAACAGAGGGAACAGGCACAAAGCTACAATGCAAACGCTTCGTCACCCCTAAACGAGGAAGCAACGACGCAAAGGATTCTTCCTTAGAAAGGGTAATGTGACTTTCATTTTTTTCAATGAGAATCGATTCACCTTTGGTATTTTGTAGTGCAGAACTTCCCAAAGGCAACTGTTTAAAAAAGTATTGAAACCACTCTTTTGTTTGCATAAGCGTTTCCTTTTTGGGTGAGCTTCTAAAGCTAAGCATATAAAAAGGGATTAAAAATCACCTTAGAATTTGATTGTAATAGACCTTAGTCTCAGCCTGACAGATTAAGCGTTAAGATACATTGTTCGCAGGATTTAAAAAATCCGCATCAAAAATACTATACTCAGTATAACACTATTGCCCCAGTATCGAAAAAAGTTCATAGCATTTTAATTTTTTGTTATATCATTTCCATAATGTTTTTTATTTTTCTAATAAATGTATATTAACCTTTTCGTTAAGATAGCTCCTGTCTATTAAGGATTTACGAATGCGTCGATGGATTTCACTTGCTTTATTGTTAGGTGTCTTATTCTTTTGGGGATTAGCTATAATAGGGATGTCACCTCCTGCCTTAGTACAAGCAAAATGGTACTCTACATACGATATGGTCATGCATTTTTTTTCTGAACACTGTCACCAACAAGGAACTCGTTGCTTTTGGTGGGGAGGATATCCGATGGCAGTATGTGGACGTTGTCTTGGTATTTATTGGGGGGCGGGCTATGCATACCTTCGTGAATGGGCGGGGCAAGCCCCAACATGGAGACAAGGTACTATAATACTTTTTTTGTCATTGTGTGATAAAATAGTAGAAATATTTTGGGGATTACCTGTTTTTTTACAGCCGTGTGGCAATTTTATTCGTTTTGTTTCAGGTGTATTAGCGGGATTCTCTATATTTATATTATTCTTCACAAGTATTAAAGGATTGAACCGTATGTTAATAAAACGTCTTTCTACACTAAGTTTGGTGGCTTTGATTTTGGGTGCCTCAGGATTTTTTCACGTATTGCCTGTTTCTCAATTCGCTCAAGCACTTAGTAAAACAGAATCTGTCAACCAAGCTCTCAAGTTACCAGCAGGTTCTGCTGTCTTACTAACTTTACTTCAAAGTATAGACGCCAACGAGGTCAGTGTAGGACAACAAGTTAACGCACAAGTTTTACAGGATGTTAAAATCAACAATACCACTTTGATTAAGGCTGGGACTTTGGCAACTGCTCAAGTTACCAAAGCTGATAAAAATGGCATGATTGGTCAAGCCGCTGAGTTAATTGTTTCAGATTTTTATACTACAGCCGTTGACGGTTCCCGCGTCCCCTTAATGGCAACAATCAGTCAAGACGGAAAAGACAAAATGGCTATTTCAGTCATTGGTGGAGTCATATGTCTTTTCCCTTTACTTATTAAGGGGGGTCAAGCCATTATTCCTTCTGGTACCCAAAAAACCGTTT
>JBIJBR010000137.1:0-5057 GCA_044345135.1 Vampirovibrionales bacterium | reverse complement strand
TCAGGGGATTGAACCTCATATCCCTCCTCGTCAAAACCGTGTAGAAACAAGGTTTTATGATAAAGCACTGTATCAAGAGCGTCACAAAATCGAATGCTTATTTGGCTTTATGAAGCATTGCCGACGGCTTTTTTCTCGCTTCGACAAAACAAAAAGGAGTTTTACAGCCTTCTTGCATTTTGCAGCTGCCTTACAATGGCTAAAATGAAATCTCAACAGAACCTAATAGCAGATTGTAAATTTTTGTAAAAATTTTTACAAAAATAACTGATCTCTTTCGATTTGGCTATATAGACTTTTTATCATTGATAACAGAGCAAAGTTTTCTTTTATTCAGAATGTAGAGATTCTTTGGTGTACATTAAATGACGAAAATTTTTGTATCGTGAGTGAACAAAGGAGCTTTGGTATGCTTAGCATTGAATCGATTTTAGGATTGGGTACGGTAATTGGCTTAGGATTTTTCCTATGGGCAAGCCAAAATATTTTAGTAGGCAAAAAAAACCAAGTTGAACAAGTCAATGCTTCAATGGATGTTATTTTGAAGAAGCGATTTGACCTCATTCCTAGCTTGGTAGAAACCGTCAAACAATACATGCAACATGAACAAGGCGTACTAGAACGTATTACTGCCTTACGAAGCCAAGCCCTGACGACTCCCGTTGGGGAGAAAAAATTTACGCTGGCGAACGAAGCCAAATCCTTGATGGGAACCGCTCTTAACATTGCAATGGAAGCTTACCCTGAATTACAAGCGAGCACGCAATTCTCTAAATTACAGGATTCTATAGCCGAGGTGGAAGAACAACTTTCTGCCGCAAGACGCGCTTATAACAGTGCAGTCACTGATTATAACAACTCGTTAGAGATGTTTCCCACGAGTATGCTAGCCAATGCGATGAATTACAAACGACAAGCCGTGTTTGAAGCTGCCGCTGAAGAGCGTGGCGTACCGAATATAAAGCAGTTATTTCAATAAAAATTTATTTATTATAAGGGTGAATTATATTATCCCTTTGTCACTCAAGGTATTCGGGAGGGATTAATCCCTTATGCTTTTCTTGAAAGGAGCTTCTCTCTACTATGATGACGCATCTTAACCTTGAACCCCAGATTAAAAACACAAGTCGCAATAGTCCTCAAGAACCGCAATCCTTACAAGTTGAAATACAAGGACTTTACGCTAAAGAAATAGCACCACATATTGGAGACTTGCAAGCAAAAATAAAATGGTATGTGATTCTTGAAAGAGTGCTGGTTGTTTTGGCTTCGTTACTAGGGTTAGCCATGATTGGTATAAAATTAGGGTTGGCATTAAAAAATAATGTTTGGCTATATCTCGTTCCCCTTGTCAGTGTGATTGGGGCAATCTTTTCTTTCCAAAAATCTAAGGGGTTTTTAATTAAAAGTAGTATAACAGAATGGCTAGTAGGCAATGATTATCAAAGCCTTATTATTAAACCGTTATTAAAACATCTTCATCCTTCACTCAAGATTGCCAGTGAAGGAGCCTTTCCTCAAGGACTTTACAAACAATCTCAACTATTTACCATACCTTACGAGACTTTTTTCAGTACCGAAGTGGTAAGCGACCACTTGCAACGAGACTTGACAATTGGTTATGTCAGAACCCAATATACCACAGGAAGTGGTAAAAACAGACAAACACATACTATTTTTGATGGTCTCATGGCTCGTATTCCTTGCAGTAAAGCCAACAATGGACAAACGTTTATTTTTCCTGATGGATCTGAAAAATTCTTAGGTGGTTTTGCCAAACAACTACAGGGAATAACGAACCATGCAGGGGCAAAACTCGTTACGATGGATAACCCCGATTTTGAGAAGACATTTAAAGTGCATACCACAGATTCTGTTCAAGCCCACTACTTGCTTTCCACCAAATGGCTTGAAAAATTGACGGATTTCCAAAAAGAACTCAATGTGCCTATTTCTATCGCATTGCATAGTGGGATGTGTTATGTGGCGTTACATGGCTATGAATCACCCTTTACCCCTCAGCAGGATTTAGATAAGGCATTAACGGCTACAGGGGTTTGTCTCCAATACATTCGCTTGAAAAAACTGTTTGATCAACTAGCCATACTACAGCAGATTGGAGAATAATAGTGGCTCACGTTACTTTCTCTCAATAGCGCATGAAAATGTTCCTGATTAAGGTAAAGCCTGTCCCTTCGTTTCTTTGGCGAAGTATAAAGTCGCCATAATCACTAAGGTAAACATCGTAAACACCAACGCCGATTGTGCAAATCCGCCTAAGCTTTGGACCAACACGCCCACCATTAAGACAGAGGCTGCCGTAAACAAGCGACCGGCATTAAAGCAAAACCCAACGGCCGACATTCTAATGCTCGTGGGAAATAATTCAGGAATATACACATAGAAAGAAGATTGCGTGAGGCCGTGAAAAAATCCAAAGGCTCCGCCTACCGCGTACAAGGCGGGATGAAACGTTTTAAATCCTAAAAACAAGACCAAAGAAGACACTAAAATACCGAAACTACCCAAAGCAATAGAGGCTTTTCGTCCCCATTTTTGGGTGAGAATACCTGCACTGGCACAGCCAATAATGGCAAAAATGCCTTGCAACATAATTTGAATGGTCCGCGCATTATCGGGACGATTTGCGAGAGTATCCACCCAAGAAGGGATCCACGCCAAGCCCGCCCAAAAGACGGTTAAATACGCACTAAAGGCAATGGCCGCAAGCCATAAATTTTTACGATGTTGGGCATTAAACAACAAAGCCCATAAGGAGGTTTTTTCGTGTTTCGCTTCGGCGGCTTCAAGCTGTGATTCCATCCATTTTTCGCTTTCTCCTAAATTACGTCTTAAGAAAAAGACGAGTAATGCGGGTAAGGCGCCAAAGAAAAACGCATAACGCCAGTCTTCTACAAAGAAATTCAATACCCCAGAAAGCATTTGCCCAATTTGATAACTACTAATGAGTACGGCCACCGCAAAGGCACGACTTTTTTCAGGCCACACTTCGGATAAAAACGTGGTAATACTGACGAGTTCTCCACCAATACCGAGCCCCGTTAAAAATCGGCATAAGGCGAGTGTTTCCCAATTTTGTGCAAAGCCTGCCAGGCCTGTAAATAAGGAATAAAGGAGAATAGAGCCCATCATCGCTTTTACACGGCCAAAACGGTCCCCGACATAACCGAAGACGATGCCTCCTAACGTCCAGCCGACTAAAAAAATGGAGGTGATCCAGCTTCCCAAGTAGGCCACGTCTTGGGGGGCTTTTCCGGTTAAATCTCTTAAAGCCAAAGGCATGGTGACTTGCATTAAGGACGAATCTAAACCATCAAAAACGCCTCCTAACCAACAGCCGATAAAAGCCAAAATTAAGGTAGGGGTGACCCCCTGGAAATAGGCGTTAAGGGAAGAGCGCTTGGTGATTGAAAACGAAGGGGTAGGCAAAGTATTTTCTCTCATCTACAACAGAAGGATTTTAAATTTTTTAAACAAATTTCAGAATAATTTCTTCATTTTAACATAGATCGCGTAAAAGTCTTTTTAAATCTCTGGCGAGCAAAGCACCGACATTTTGTTTCGAGTATACTGAGAGTTCTGTAAGTGGTGTTTAAATCATGACGCAAAGGAGATACACTGGGTGCATAAAGTTCAAACCCCTTTTTTAGGCATTGGTGTCGCCAATAGTATTTCTATACTGCGTGTGTTACTTTGCTTTGTGGTCGTAAGTCTTTTATTTTCTTCCCATGCGGATTCATATCCGTTGGCTTTTGTTTTAACGATTGTGGTGATTTGGATGGATGGCCTAGATGGCTATGCGGCACGAAAATTAGGAGAGTCGTCTCCCGTGGGGGCCGTCATTGATATTTTAAGCGACCGTATCGTTGAGCAAGTCTACTGGATCAGTTTTGCCGTTTTGGGTTGGATTCCCCTGTGGATGCCGCTTCTTGTGGTGACGCGAGGCGTCTGTGTGGATGGACTCCGTGCCTTGGCCTTGCAAGAAGGCTACACCGCATTTGGACAAAGTAGCATGATGCAAACATGGTGGGGCATTTTACTGACCAGTTCTCGCTTTAGTCGCTGGACTTATGCGGTGACCAAAGCCATGGCCTTTGCCTTCTTAATTCTGGCCCACCAAGCCCCCGAAACTCAGACTTGGGTGAAGGGACTCCCTTGGATTCCGTCGCTGGCGAACGCCTGTGTATGGGGAGCCGTTGTCTTTTGCGTCTTGCGAGGACTCCCTGTTTTAATTGAAAGTCGTCGTTTTTTAACACACGGTTTTGAGACGAATGAAAGTACACGCTCATGAAGGTTAAAGCCCCCGATAAGGCGACCATTGACTTTTTTACACACCCTCGGCAATTGGGCAATTGGGGACTAGGCTTAAGTATGGCGGCGGCTTGGTTTGGCGCCACGTCAACCAAAGCCATTATGGATGCCTACTGGAAAGATGGCATGAGCGCCTTATGGATGATTGCCATTCCCTCCCTATTGACGCTGTTATTGGTGACTTTAGGCGTGGGCAAACGGATACAAGCCTTGCCTTATATGACACAGCCTCAAGCCGTGGAATCCGCTTTTGGAAAACGAGGCCGCTTCTTCTTGGCCTGCGTTATTATCGTGGCGTCCACCACCACGGTGGCGTCTCAATTGGTGGCCAGTCGTCAATTATTAAATGCGTTACTTGGGGCGTGGGGTACTCCTGTTTTACTAGGTCTTTACGGGATTGTGATTGCCTATAGCTTGTGGGGAGGTTTTTTTGCCGTGGCCTTTACCGATACCCTTCAATGCGTGCTCATGTTGATTGCCCTAGGAAGCTTGGCAGGCTTTGTGACGGTTCAAGCCTTCGCGCACCCTACAGTATTTCAAGACGTTTGGCAAGCGGTCCCTACAGAGTACTGGTCTTTATGGAAAGATCCCTTTTCTTCAATCGCGTTGACCCTTGTATTTGCCTTGGCGTGGATGATCGCCCCTGAAATATGGCAACGTATGAAGGCCTGTCATTCCAGTCAACAAGCCCAAGCGGTCGGAGGCATTGCCTTAGGCATGATTTT
>JBIJBR010000206.1:0-3342 GCA_044345135.1 Vampirovibrionales bacterium | reverse complement strand
AAATTAACAGCGACATGACCGCCAAAAACACGCTAGCGGGTTGACGATGATTCAAAAAAGCAGACTTTAGCATAAACAATGAATCTTTCCCGTCAGAACGCTGAATGGTAAGAACCTTTTTAAATAGGTCTCCTACTTTTAATTTAAAGTATTCAGGGTCATTTCAGATAAGCCCCCCTATAAAATAGGACAAGCAAAGGAGGCTTTTGCGGTATAATCCAATAGATCAACTCATTGACTCAATACCCCCTATCCATTTAAAGCAGAGGTACCTCTTCCCTATGCCGATTCATTCCCCTGAAGGGACCGATAACATTGTTCGTATCCTTCCCCCCTATTTAGTGAACCGTATCGCTGCGGGGGAGGTCGTCGAACGCCCAGCAAGCGTGCTGAAAGAACTGGTTGAAAACAGTGTGGATGCAGGAGCCACAGAGGTGGACATTAGTGTTGAAGAAGGGGGAAAGTCTCTGCGCATTGTGGACAATGGTTCAGGCATGAGCCCCGAAGATGTCCAGCATTGCGTGTTAAATCACGCGACCAGTAAAGTAAGTTCTGCGGAAGATTTAGATGAGATTGAAACGATGGGGTTTCGTGGAGAAGCCCTCGCCAGTATTAGTGCGATTAGTCGTTTTGAATGTCATAGTCGCCGCGCGATTGATACGGATGGAGTCTGTTTGCGCATCGAAGGAGGGGGACTTGCAAAAATACGGCCCATTGGCACTTCGGTAGGAACGGTGATGCAAGTGCAAGACTTATTTTTCAACACGCCCGCGCGTTTAAAATTTTTAAAACAAGCCAGCACAGAAATGAGTTATTGTGATGAAATGGCCAAAAGTTTAGCACTGGCTCATCGGCATGTGCAAATGACCTTTCGTCTCAACGGAAAGCTATGTTTTCGAAGTGCGGGCACAGGGGATGCTTACGAAACAGTTCAAGCCCTTTTTTCCTTTCGCCCAGAACAGCAGGGGCATTTATTACAGACGATTTTTGAAGACCCTCTCTCAGGCCTAAAAGTCGAAGCCGTATTCGCTTCTCCCGCCTGCGAAAGCTTACAAAAAAAATCAAAAAAACAGTGGTGGATGCTCCTGAATAAGCGTCCCATTCGCTGTGCTGTTTTACAACGTGCCATTGCGGCGGCCTATGAAAGTCTGGTCCCACACGGGATGTCTCCCTTCTGCGTGTTATGGGTAACCATGCCCCCAAGCGAGGTGGATGTCAATGTTCACCCCACCAAAAAAGAAGTGCGTTATGCGGATTCAGGACAAATGTATCAATTCATTTATACCGCCTTACGCCGCGCCTTGTCCGCTCATTTTGAAAAGGTCTATGGCATTGCCACTGCTCCAACAGGAAGCACCGCATCTGCCATGCCCAGCTATCCGTCAGCCACAAGCACTGCTTCATCGTTCTCTTTTCAAGGCCCCACGCAAACAGATTCATTCCGTCACACGCCCTTTCAAATTCATTTAGAAAACGCCTCTTCTTTAAATACTAAAAGTGCTAACAGAGAAGCCCCTTCGCTTGCAGACGCCTCGACGCCTTCGCTCTGGTCCGTCCCTGACGAAAAACATCCGCATACGCGAGAAAAAAAATGGCGCGTCATTGGTCAATTATATAGTACGTATATTTTGCTTGAAACCCCCCAAGGACTGATGGTCGTGGATCAACATATCGCAAGCGAACGCTGGTGTTTTGAAGCCCTACAAGCACAAGAACATCATGCCGAAACCGTGGTGCAGCGATTGCTCACGCCTTTGCATTTAGATTTAAGCCCTGAAGAAGGCGATGTGTTAAAGCGTTATGTCCTACACGTTGAAGAGGCGGGTTTTACTTGTACCGCGCTAGATGAAAACCAATGGACTCAGTGGCAAGTATGGAGCATTCCGGTGCTTTACCCCGACCGTTCTCATCTGGTCAGTCCCTTACAACAACTCAAACAAATGATCGAAGCCTGGCAGCATCAACCCTCGGCTGCTTTAGATACCGAACATCTTTACGCCACCATGGCCTGCCACATGGCCATTCGAGCAGGAGATGTATTAAGTGATCATCAGCAGGAACGGGTCATTGAAGATTGGCTAAGCTGCACCTTGCCGTGGAGCTGTCCACATGGTCGCCCCATTGCCCATACGATTGATGCCAAAGCGTTGAATCACTTTTTTGATCGCCCGAGCCTCCCCATCAATGCAGGGGTATAAATTTTTGGGCAAGCTAAGTCTTCAAGGTGAATCCTGTAGAAGACGAGTGATGCTTACCATCCCAAAGTGGTCATCACCATTTTAAAGACTTTAGGCATATAGGTTTGCCCCACAAAAATCAACACAATGGCAGCGGCCATTAAACCAGGGCCATAAGGGGCTTTGGTGAGTCCACCGACTTGCTTTTTTTCTTGCAAAAAGCTCCACAACAAAACCAAAGTGCTTAATAAGACAGCAATCGCAATGGCTAAAAACTTTTTAGGAGAAAGCGTTAAGAAAGTCGCTCCGTAGAGTCCCCCTGTCAACAGCATCGCCGTACCCAGCTTCCAAATCAAGCCCCACGCCTTTTCTTTCACCCACTGAGTGAACATCATCGGCAGAGCAATAATACCTGTAAAAATGGAGCCTAAGAGCAGGGACATCACCGTTTGTTCCCAACCCAAGAAGGACGCAATCGCCATCAAAATCAAGGTATCTCCATGACCGAAGGCGTCTTGTCCAATAAGTAGACGACTGGCATAAATGAGGCTTTCAAAAAAGACAAAAACCCCACCGACTCCCATAAGGGCTGACCAAAAGGCGGGACCAAAAACGCTTGCCGTTTCCGTCGTCCAAGTCGGTACCCACGCCAAAGTCACCAGGGCATCTCCGCAGCCAAAGGTGTGCATCAACAAGCCGACAGGCACAATCCATAAGGCATGCCACGTAAAAATCACATGCTCTTTAAAGTCGGTAATACTCAGCAAGACCATCGTGGCGAGGAAAGCCGCCACAGGAAGCATCATCCAGCTCATGCCAAAATGTAAGCCTGCGGCTAAAAACAGTAAACCCGTCACCAGTTCCACAAGAGGATAATGCCAATGAATGGCACCTTTACACTGACGACACTTCCCACCCAAAGCCAACCAACTCAATATGGGGATATTGTCATACCATTTTAAAACGTAGTCACACTTGGGGCAATGGGAGGGTTTTTTAACGAATTCTTCGTCCGCCAATTGTCTAAGTGCAATAACATTTAAAAAGCTCCCCACAGAAGCACCCGTCACAAAGGTGACAATCCACCAATAAATTTGATAGATTAAGGGCAGGTCTTGTAAATGAACCAAGGACACAGGAGACGACATAATGAATTCCTTATTGC
>JBIJBR010000134.1:0-5108 GCA_044345135.1 Vampirovibrionales bacterium | reverse complement strand
GGCGGACAATCCCGTCCCATACACCACTTTTGCAAAGCGTTTTAAATTTAAATGATGGGTCATGTCCTTACCCTCATTCGCCAAATGTTCAATAGATTTAAATCCAAATAATTTCAATAAATGATGGGGGACTTTTTTAAAAAGCGAATGTTGATTTCGTACTTGATCTTTTCGAATCAGCATCATCGCTAAAGAAAGGGGCAAGCCAATTAAGGCACCAATTTTGGCGCCTTCTTGTAATCCCAATAGACTGGCATGTATGGGTTCAAATTTAGGATTGTCTAATAAATTGTCCGTCTGTACCAAGACGGAAATACGCTTCGCTTCTTCAGGACTAAAGCCTCCTTCAGGAGAGTTGCTGTTGTCTTGAGACGCAGACTTTTTTTCAAAGTTGTCAGGTAAAGGAGGAGGCGCAATCCCTTGTGGTTCTCCGCCTACATTTTGTATTCTGCCCGAAACACTCTGATATCCAAACGGCTGCGTGGACCAATATAATGGTTTTTGACCACTCAATAAGACCACGCCTTGTTTTGCAGTAGGAGAAGAGAGGGAGGGCGTACCTTGTGAACCAGAAAACATGAAGGATTACTTTCGTTTTTTATGATAAATATTGAGTGATATTGCCAAGGGTTCTATAAACTAGATCAATAGATAAGATACAGACTATTGTAACCCTTTTAGTATAAAACCCAAAACTTTTGAGATAATGCGTTACATTTTCAAATATGTCCTCAAAAATCATAAAAGTACCCTCAAGGGGATTACAAGCGTCCCTTTTTAGGCGCTATTCAAAAAAAGGTGACCCGTCCGTAAATATCCTCATGAAAGGGTTAATATCCAGAAGGGGACGTCTTGATTGGATTGTCTGTAAAGGTATTACGGTCAATACGACGATCTCGATTAATGGTACCGTCATACAGTAAACGTTTGCGCTTTTCTTCATCCCCTGCTAAATCGATCATACTTTGCACGCTTCGCATGGCATTGGCGTCCACCCCTTGAATCGCAGGAATCACGGTGGTTTGAGACGGAATATGAGGTTCTAGCAACGGGATACTCTTTTGAAGCAGAGGCAGGCCTGCCGTGTCTACCTGTTGTAGAGTTTCAAGTATTTCCCCCGCTGCATTTAAACGCACGGCTTGAATTTCAACCGCTCTATACTGGTACAAAGCAGTAGGAGGGTTGGGATTTTTATTCTTTTTAAAACGGTCCGACTCCGTGGGCAAGGCCCGATAAATTTCTGTTTCAGGCAAAGGGATTTGAATCGTTTGAACACTTGGCCCATTCCCCATGAACTGTAGGACTTCTTCCGTTTTTTGGGGGGCTTCTCCAAAGGGAATGAAGCGAAAGGAAATCAGTACCTGCCCTTCACTACTACTTTTTAGGGTAACGGTGTTTATTTTGTCTCTAAAAAAACAAGTGGGTAAAAAAAGTTGAGTGGGGCGTTGTAAGCGTTGAACATTAAGCCGTTGTATGGCGGAGCGTTCTTCCAGAGCCTTCGCCACAGGCAAGCATTGAAGACTATAAAAGAGAACTAAAAAGGAAAGACAAAAACGAGTAAGCAACATGGGGACTCCCTTTAAGCTGAGCGCTATCCTTGAATAGGGACTTTTTGATCAAGATAAAGTATCAACCTAAAGCTAGTATAGCACAGGAGCAAAGTCTTCGTAAATAAAAGGCTCCTAAGGCTTCGGCTTAGGGTGGGGAATCCATAACGGAAACCAAGATTCTTTTTCAGGTGGGGATACAGGCAGGGGTAAAGGATTAAACCCTTGGCCGTCATCGATTTGAATTTGACTGGTGGCCATTAAATACAGCCCTTTTTGAGTCAACAGTCGTTGTTGTTCCTGAATATCTAAACCTTTAGCAGGGTGCATGGTCTCTTCTAAAATATCGCTAAAGGTGGGAGTGTCCTCCGCCAAGGTAGGCAAATATAAGGCTTCAAGAACCCGATCAATCGGTGTTGCTAAGGGTAGCCCCAGTCGTTGTGCTTCACTTAAATAGTTAAAGCCTGTGGGCAATTGATACAACCAATGAAGCGTTTCAACATCTCTATTTGAAATTTGATTTACCCCAATTTGATGAGTGGGATACATGATGTCCTGAATATGATTGCTATGCCCCAAACCCAGTGCATGACCAATTTCATGTAGAATGGTACGTTTGACTTCTGCAGGATTGTCATAATACTGATGCACACTGCCGTCCGTTAAACCAATGGAAATTTCCGCGGAATAGAGACGCCCTTGTGGATCCCAACTATATTCACAATGGCCTAGGCTACGGCGATTCACACGTCGCCAGACAATATTAATTTGCGACTGGTTTAATTGCCCCACCCGTTGAAAGGTCACCGTT
This sequence comes from Vampirovibrionales bacterium, assembly GCA_044345135.1. Classification (GTDB taxonomy): domain Bacteria; phylum Cyanobacteriota; class Vampirovibrionia; order Vampirovibrionales; family JAJTHC01; genus JAJTHC01. The sequence goes on along the minus strand of JBIJBR010000134.1, from coordinate 2,750 downwards.
CCCCCCGACAACTGTGACCACCATTCAAAGCCCTGCCAAATCATCTGTTCATAGTGCTTGGCTTTGTCTTGCTTTTCTTTTTGATACCAGTGAAAGGGAGCAATATAAACTTGAATCGGGTAGCCCCCCGTTTCCCAACGAATGAGCCCTACCTCTTTAATATTTGCAACTAAATACGTATTGATCATAAAAATACTGCCGAAGATTGACGCTAAAGACCACACTTACATTGTAGCGAAGACGACCTTTTTTGTCCAAAAGCCTCCTATGCAAGGGGGAGACACTTTGACAAGACGCCTTTTCTAACCGAATCCCCACGAAGTGGGCTTTAGCACTTTGGGCTCCTCTACCGCTTGATAATTAAAAAGGACGTATTCCGTGGCACTGAATGACCGTTTAACGGAATGGATGAGCACTTTAAATACGCAGTGGATGACGATTCTACTCTTAGCCGTCACCATGCTCTTGATGTGTCAAGCATGGCCTTCGACGGAAGGCTGGGTTTTACAGCAGTACATGCAATGGCGTCCCCCTTCAAAAGGTGCCTTAAAAGAAGACACCGTCATTTTGAGCTTGGATGAAGCCTCGTTTTCCTTTCTAAAAAAGCGTTTTCAGACCCCTATTTTAAACGATACCTTTTATACCTGTTTATTTGAAGATTTAAACGATCTCAAGATTCCCAATGTCGTGCTTGATCTTCACCCTTTCTTTTTAAAAGACAGTCACCCCAAGCAATGGGAAACGGGTCACATACGCTTAAGCCAAAGGGTTGAACGAGAAGAGCTTAACCCTAGCACATCCCTTTGGGATGATCATCAAGGCATTCAGCAAGCTCCCCCCTCTTTTGAAGGGAAGCCTCGGCCTCAGGATTTTTTATTTCCGTTACTGTATTCCCCTTCTTTTCAATCCACAGAGCCCAAAACACAGGTGCCGAGTTTAACGTTGTCCGCTTTTTTACAAGATCAAGCCAGCCAAGAAGCCAAAGGGAGTCACACGTTTTGGACACAAAACAAGGTACAGCATTTCTTTGACGAAGGACAAGACATCCAAGTCAAGAGTAAATCCTCGTGGGATAGTGCTGCACCAGACGTTACCCGCTCCCGTCTAAAAACAGACCTTTACGGACGAGTCTTCTTACGTTGGTTAGCTCAAGCCAAGGCCTCTAAATCCCCCACACAGGGCATTCCTTTTTCCACGCGTTCGGTTATTCCACTCATCAGCTTATATCAAGTCCGAGACCCTGCCTTAATCGCTAAAATCAAAGGACATTCTGTCGTTTTAACAAGCACGACCGCCTACGGGACGCTACTTTATCCAAGTGTTTTAAGCGCACAACATCTAGAAGCCGATGTGCTGGCCACGGCCTTAGACAATCTCAAACAAAAGAAAACGCTCATTCCTGCTCCTCAGTGGCAGGGCATCTTGGTAGCCAGCGTCTTTTTTGTATGGGCTTTCATCAGTCGGCGACGAAAAAAATCGAAAGCCTCTTTTTTAATCAGTCTACTCGCACTTGCTCTGTATGAAGGGATGGCCTTTTTGATGCCCTTTTTCATCCATAGCATTTTTCCCTTTGTTTTACCTTTAATTACTTATGTGTGGGGGTTTTTAGCCGCGGAATTGTTTCGACATTTGCAAGCAGAAAAAAACTTACGCCACCTAGAATTAAATATGTCACAATTGGTATCCCAATCTGTCTTAACGGAAATAAAAACCAAAAAAACTCGTTTGTCTGCGGAAGGCAAACGGGTTGAAATCACCAGTATGTTTGTAGATATTCGTAATTTTACACAATTGTCTGAACATATGGCAGCCAAAGATATTACAGGGCTTTTAAATACCTGGTATACCGATGTAGAACAGATTGCGCATGAATATCGTGGGACGGTGGATAAATTCTTGGGCGATGGGGCCTTGGTCATGTTTGGGGCACCTTTGGAATCGACTCATCATGCAGATATGGCCTTAAAAGCCGCTCGTCACTTAGTGGAAGCGAGTAAGAAGCGACAAAAACAATGGCAAGAAGAATGTCAAATCGATTTTAGTATCGGTGTTTCACTCAACAGTGGCTTTGCCTTTGTGGGCTTTGTAGGCCCTTAAAACAAGCTGGAATACACCGCAATTGGGGATACCGTTAATACGGCGGCTCGCTTACAGGAACAAACCAAAGCCTTTAAAACCTTCATTGTTTTTTCAGAACAGACCCTTCGTCAATGTCAAAGCACCCCCTTTAATTCAGACATCGTAAAACTAGCGAAGGTCGAGGTACGAGGAAAAGAGCGCCCCGTAGAAATTTATACGTTTACAGACATGTTTAACGAGGCCCCAACCCTTAAAAACGAAGCATTACCCCTTGCTTCAGCCCAGCCAGTACTTTCGACAGAAGCAAAAATAGTCGAAACCGCCTTGTTAAAAGACCGCGCTTCTGCCCTTGCTTCTACGCTTATCGAAGATGAAGTAGAAAATAAATTAGAACATAACGTGAAACATGAAGAGCGCCTAACCCTAAGGCCTCCGCTGGGCAAGGCCGTCCCTAACCCTTTTCAAAAACAAGTCAACGGACTAAACCGTTCGCTGTTTTCTCGTCAGATTCAAGACTCAAACCCCTCCCCATTAGAGCCCACTGAAGATTAAATCGCGGGCCAAGGCAAATTAGGGACAAATCCTAAAACGGTGGAAACGGGTGCTCCCCCCTCAACCGTGGCAAATTTCACTTGTCCTTGAACCACCATTTGAGTAGAAGTCCCCCCGTC
>JBIJBR010000133.1:0-5141 GCA_044345135.1 Vampirovibrionales bacterium | reverse complement strand
AAGAATGCACAATTCATTAGTACCCACACCAATAAAGTCGCGAATATAGATCAATTGGTCAGTGATATTAAAACCACTAAACCCAATGGGTGGCAAAAATTATGGAATGGCTTTAGTGATGAAAAAGCCACGGCCATGCTCTTTGACAAAAAATTTCAAAACTTAGGTTTAAGCGCCGAACAAGTGAGACAACTTCAATCCCTTCGTGGAGGAGATGAAGCCGTACTGCGTCAAAATATTCAAAACATTTTAGAGCAGAATAAAATTCAAGCCGAAAGCATCACCGCCGCCAAAAATATTGCAGGGCCTTTAAATAAAACTACAGGAACGACTACTACAGGAACGACTACTACAGGAACGACTACCACAGGAACGACTACTACAGGAACGACTACCACAGGAACGACTACCACAGGAGCTACCACAGGAGCTACTACAGGAGCTACTACAGGAGCTACTACAGGAGCTACTACAGGAGCTACCACAGGAGCTACTACAGGAGCTACTACAGGAGCTACCACAGACGTTTTAGATAGCACGCTTGCCTCTAAAGCAAAAAATTCTGTTTCGCGCAATATTGGAGGCATTGGCGGTAAATTTACCAAGGGATTAGCCATTGTGGGCACCGCCTTAGAAGCATGGAACTTTAAGACAAATATGGATAATGGTAACCATCGAAAAGCCGCGTCTGATCTGGCGACAACGATTGGAACAGGGCTTGCCGCAACGGCGATCACCGCAGCCTTTTTCGCTGGGGTAGGGCCCCTCGCCGCCATGGCTATCGCAGGAGGTATCGGCATGTTCTTAACGCCTATAGCTTCAGGCATAACCGATTGGGGCTTTAAACAACTGGGGCTCACCAATCAAGATGAACGAGATCTGGCCCAAGCACAACAGGGGATTAATCAAATGAAGGCCGTGGCGAGCAGCTAATTTCTATCGTGTTTGATAGATCAATTTGTGGAGGGCTGGCTTTTTTTTGAGCGGGTCGTCGTCAGAGACCTTTTCACGGAAAAAGATTCTCCGACTCCTCTAAATTGGATGTCTCGCTTTCGTTTTGGGCTGGTCGCTCGTCAGAGACCTTTTCGCGGAAAAAGATTCTCCACCCCTCTAAATTGGAGGGCTGGCTTTCGTTTCGAGCTGGCGACGTCAGAGACCTTTTCGCGGAAAAAGGTCTCCACCCCTCTAAATCCGTTCAAGGGGGGACGGGGTAGGACGCATTGCGTTTCTCCTCCCCTTCGTCCCCCCTTGAAAATCCCCCCTTCATGTCGAAAAAGTTTTGACTTTTTCTCTTGAGAAAGAAAACCGTTGGTTTCCTCTCCCAAGCTCTCCTTCCTAAAGGAGTAGATTCACTTTGTGAATAAGACGGTTTTTGTCCCCACCTCCTCGCATCATTCACAGCCACGACGTCCGCAAAATGTCTCGGATGCCTCGCATTTTTGCGTGAACGTCTGCTACCCACCCAGTTTGGTGAGAGAGCTTATCATTGAAAATATTATCGTAAAGCGATTGTAACAAAGTAGGCAGGCCCCGCACCAAAAAGAGGCCCCCACGGTTTTATGCTCTTGAGGACGAACCACCATTAAACCCACGGCAGAACACCGAAGCCCCTTTCAAGAGCTAAGCTTTCGGGATGACGTAGAATTCTAGAGAAGGACATATCAATCATGACTGTTAATTTTTTGCCTATATTGAACCAGTTTGTAGAATCTGTTATAGCAAAGGCACCTGCCTCGGTTGCAAAGGCGGCATCAAATTCTTTTGAAGGGGGTGTAGACACAGCTGCTCGAGAGGCTTCCTCATCTTTTGGACATTATATAAATGAGGCACTTGCCCCTTTAGCAAAAAATGACCCATTTTATCCTTTTGAACCTCTCAGTACCGCACTAACCCGCACGAGTTCAGACTTAGTGTCTTCCCCTAAATTAACGGCGACGGAGATATGGGCAGGGGTTCCTTCTAATCAAGCGATTGTACTCCCTTCATCTCAAGGAACCCAAGGAAGGGTTTTTCTAAATGCGGGGGATTTGAATAAGGGGCTTGAGCCTCCCACGATAGACGCCACAGTGATTCCAGAGTCTTTGCCTATCGCCCCAACGATTTCTAATCCAGTATCTTCTACTCCGACGACGTTTCACTCGTCTTGGTTGACTAATCCTTTAGAGGGTCCTCCTCCTAAGGTGGAAGTTCCTCAGGCAGCGACTGCGCCTCGTCAGCAGGCACTTTATTCTTATGTAAAAGAGGGTGACACTTTGGTAGCCTCGACTCCTCCTGCAACGCCAGCGGTGGCAGGAACCACACCATCTGTTTCGACGACCTCTTCGATTCCTGCGATTGATGACATCACTCCATCAGGAGCCCCCGCCGCCCCCGCCGTGACTCCTTCTACTAGGTATTCGTATCGTAGTACCTCTCCCAATCTCAATATTGCAGCTCCTACCCCCCTCACTCCCGCCGTCCCTCCAGTGGTGGATCCTCAATCGCCAACATTGGGAGACACTTGGCAGAAGTGGGCTCAAACCTCAGGTGTAAGAGACACTGCTTTAGTAACAGTGTCGGGAGCTACGGGAGCAGCTGCGGGCTATGGTCTCGCTCAAATACGGCCGTCGGATCCTCTAGCCTAAAGGTTACACTCCAGTCAAAACAAAAAGGCGTTCGAAGAATCGACGCCTTTTTGTTTTTAATAAAAATTTACCGCTTATTCGGCGTCGCTGGCTTCACTGAAGCCTAAGCTAATCCGACGCTCTTCGGGTTGAAATTTAATAATGAAGGTTTGTAAAAGCATGCCCACTTCCACGGTTTGGCCTTGGCTGTCTTCATAATTTTGCAATTCTCTTGCAGACAACAACGCTTCTACCCCAGGGTGAATTTCAACGAAGGCGCCAAACTGCTTTAAGCGCATAATTTTGCCTTCCACTTGTTGGCCTTCCACCATGAGTTCGGCCACTTCTTCCCAAGGATCTTTCATCAAGGTTTTGGCAGACAAGCTAACACGTTGACGTTCTTCATCCACGCCAATGATTTCAACTTTCACGGTTTCACCAATATTTAATAAATCAGAAGGGTGCTCCACCCAGCGCCAAGACATTTGAGACAAGGGCAGTAAACCATCCACCCCACCCAAGTCAATAAAGGCGCCAAAGCTGGTAAGACGAACCACTTTACCTTCAATGATTTCACCAGTCTTTAAGCTAGAAAAGAGTTCTTTACGTTCTTCTTGTTGCTGTTCCGCCAAGACCTTGCGATGTGACAAAATAATATTGTTTTTCAACGCATCGACAGACAACAACTTAAAGGGCAAGCTTTGCCCCACCAAAGACTCTAAATTATTGCGACTTCTCATGTGGCTAGAAGGGACAAAGCCTCTTAAATTACCGTCCAGTTCAATCAGCAAGCCACCTTTAACAACAGAAGCGACTTTACCTTCAATGACTTCATCGGTGTCGAGCTTCTTCGCCAATTCTTTCCAAGCAAAGGCCATTTGCACACGGCGTAAGGACAAGGTCAACTGGCTGTCATCATCTTCTTCTTTTAAAATATAAAAGTCATAGGCGTGACCAATTTCTAATTCTTCCGAAAAAGAGGCTGCTTTTTCATTCATTTCTTTCAGGGGAAGCAAGGCATTTGTTTTGGCACCTACATCAATATAGGCATAGTTAGAATCCCATGCCACCACGGTACCTGAAACAATTTCACCCCGTCCAAAGGCGTAGTTATACTTGCCTTCTAAAAGCGCTTCAAAGGTACGCTTGGACTCTTCTGAAATGTCGAGTGTTAAATTATGGAGGAAAGGGGACATCGGCTTTTTAGTCTCCCGACTAGATTCATACTAATACGTTTAGGGCGTGCTTATGTTCACAACATAGATTATGTTAACACAAATACAGGATAAACGAATATGATTTTTTTAATAACATTTATTTTATTATAACGTCATTTACACTGAAATGGCACGCTTTTTTATTTTTACTTTTCTTTTTCATTCATTTAAAGGATGACACAACTGGTTTTTGTTTAGGAGGCGTCTATTTCAAGGCAAGCGCGTAAGCGTCCTTGATGTTCTTGTAATAAATGTTGCGCTTCTTTGAAATTGGAAACCTTGTTTAAGGCGAGCAGTATGGCGGGTTTGACTTGCCCTTGGCAGCGGTCTAGGGCGTGTTGGGCGGCTTCAGTGGGAACCTTGGCCACGGTTTCCACCAGAGAAACGGCACGCTGTTTGAGTTTTTTATTACTGGCTTTCACATCGACCATTAAATTGCCGTAGGTTTTGCCTAGCTTGATTAAGCTTACGGTACTCAACATATTAAGCACCATTTTTTGTGCGCTCCCTGCTTTTAGGCGACTGGACCCTTGCAGTATTTCAGGTCCCACGTCGGTGACAATACGATAGTCCGCTATCTCATTGGCTTCTGCGTTGGGGTTACAGGTTAAACTTACCGTAATGACCCCTTGTTCTTTGGCATGACGCAAGGCTTCTAGCACATAGGCGGGATTACCACTGGCGGAAATCCCGATGAGGACATCCCCGCGACTGACTCCATTTTGTCGAATGTTGCGAATCCCGAGCTCTCCATCATCTTCCGCTCCTTCAATCGGGTGGCGTAAGGCTGTTTCGCCTCCTGCTAAAATGGCTTGGATCAAACTGCTTGGCGTACTAAAGGTCGGGGGACATTCAGCCGCATCTAGAACTCCTAAACGTCCGCTGGTGCCTGCCCCGATATAATAAAGGGAATGATCCGTCTCAAAGGCTTTATAAATCACGTCGACCACTTCGGCAATTTCAGGCAATGCCGCCTGTACCGCAAGGGCGACTCGTTGGTCTTCGGCATTCATAAGCCGAAGAATGTCTTGCGTGGATAAAATATCTAAGTCTTTTGTAGAAGGCGTGTTGGATTCTGTCGTTCTCTTGACCATCATTCATAATTCCCATGGTTCTTCGTGAAGAGTCGCTTCTAAGGGTGTGGAACTTGTGAAAGCCTTAACCGATGAAGTATCTACTTCTTTTAGAGTAACATATTTTTCAGGAATTGTCGTATAATCTAGTGGCTTATACTCACCTGACCGAAAGGATTTTGACATGAAGCGGTTTGATTTTGGTGTTTTGTCTATGCGTTCTTTTATTTCGGCCTCATTGTTGATGA
>JBIJBR010000129.1:0-5205 GCA_044345135.1 Vampirovibrionales bacterium | reverse complement strand
ATGGTCTTGAAATAGCCACGGCGCCAACACTTCAGGCGGTGGGGGAGGCGGGGGCATCCCTTCCTGAAGTGGACGCGGTCCTGCAGTTGCTGGGAGCGGGTGATTTGCTATTTGGGGTAGTGGGGGGGGAGGGGGCAAGTGGGGCGTGGGTATCGCGTCAGTAGGGGAGTCAGCCTCCCAAGGGCTGGGGATGAGGGGGTAGGCGCCCACACGGGCCAAAGCAGGGGGGCAAGCAATAGAAACACCGGTGGTTGAGAACATGAGCATAGCAACTTTCATTGGGGTAAGCGTTGGGTGAGCGTCAGGACGAGCAGTTAAGATACTCATATAAACCCGAGTGATTATTTTTTTGTGCTAGGGCGTTTATCAAAAGAATATAAAAAAGCGGAAAACCAAAAGGGCTTTCGGCCATCTTTGAATTTTGTTGAATTTTGTGTTGGCAGGATGTTTCTTCTATACTGCTATCATTCATTATATGTCGTGAATAGGTTTCCAAGCCTAGCTTAAGCTTTAGGAGTGTCCGAACATGCCCGCGCAACAGGTTTCCAATGAAGATTTACAGGAATTGATCAATACCCGTCCCGATTTGCAGGTGGTGGATGTACGCACGCCTCAAGAAATTCAAGAAACAGGCGCTATTGCGGGGGCTTTATGCCTCCCTGTGCAAGAGATTGAAGTGTGGGCCAACACCTTAGATCTTCAACGCCCCATGGCCTTTGTGTGCCGTGGGGGCGTTCGTAGTCTTTATGCCTGTGATTACATGGAAGCGGTTTTAAAGGTGGATCCCACCCTGACACCCTTGTATAACTTAGAATACGGCATGAGCCAGTGGGACGGCGAACGAGTCTTTTTGGCCTAGTGGCATCTTTCAGATGAGACGTTTTGCTTTATGCCAGTGGTATTTGATATGAAGCGAATATTTGGGTATTCATTTAGGGCACATATTTATATTTTGCTGGTTTTAAGTACGTAGTTCTTGCCCTATAACTTTTCACATTGCAGCATGTAACAACAAGGGATGCCTATGTTTAATCGTATTCCACCTCTTTCTCTTGCTTCGCAGAAGCTCCCCCCTCCGCTGATTCAGCGGCAGGGCGCCTTAGAGGCGTCTCCTCTTGTAGAAACGTTATTGAAAGATCATCCAGAAGCAGCGAGGGTTCGGGTGCAGTTGAATTATCTTGGTGAAACACTTCCGACGTCTTCCTTTCTTGGACCCATTTTTCCAGAGCCTCCCTATCAATTATCAACAACAGTAACGGATGTGTCTGATCAGATTATTCATGGGAAAAAGCTCCTTTCAGGGTCTGTTTTGGTGACAAGTACATTGGGAAATTTGGGCACTGCTTTAGGAGAGCCCCTTTTCGACCCTGTGAAGGAGCAGTCTCGCGAACGCGAGGCGGCACATCAACTGCGTTTAAAAGTACAAGACTTAGAAGAGAAAATGGAGACTTCAAAAGAGATGAAAAAATTAGAGGGACAAGAATGGGAGATTATCTGTCAGCATTACCTTCATAGAGAAGACTCCCCTTATGAAGTGGGAGATTCGTTTCAAGACATGGGCTATACAACGGAAGAAAGCTTCCGACGTGTTGGATTGTATCTCCGAGGCAGTGATTATTTGCGTAAAATCATCTGCTTGTCTAACATAACACTTCAAACGGTTTTAAACGCTCGGTTGCCCTACCTTCATGTAAACCTTTTGGAACAACAGGCAAAACGTATTGAATTTCTTGCAAAAGCATTAAGGAAAGCAGCTTACTTGTAGCGTTCGCTGAAATGAAACAGCAGGTTTTTTGTAATCTCCTTGTATTTCAAGCCTATCTTCATTAGACTAGAGAAGCCCACTTTCTGAACCAGAAAAAGGGGAGCTTTGCTACAAATCGTTCTACAAGGAAAACGCCCTATGATGATTCAAGACGTCGATATTTTAAATGCGCTTAAAACGGTGAACGACCCTGAATTACATCAATCGTTGACGGCTCTTGGCATGGTGGACAACATCGTGATTCAGGGGACGACCGTGACCTTTGACATTGTGTTGACCACCAAAGCGTGCCCCTTAAAAGAACAAATCCGTAAGGAGGCTCAAAATGCCGTATTGGGCTTGGAAGGGGTCGAGAAAGTACAGGTCAATATCTCTGGAAAAACCTTGAGTCCTCGATTACCTGAAAAGCAAGGCATTCCAGGGGTAAAAAATATTATTGCCATTTCTAGTGGCAAGGGCGGGGTGGGTAAGTCCACGGTGACGGTGAATTTGGCCTGTGCCATGACCCAAGCAGGGGCGAAAGTCGGTATTTTGGATGCGGATATTTATGGGCCGAATATCCCGATTATGATGGGGGTTGAGGGGCAAAGCCTTAAAGGGGTGGATGCCGATAAAAAAGCGATTTTACCAGAAGGCCACGGCGTGAAGGTGATGTCCATTAGCTTTTTGGTTAAGCCTGACCAAGCCATGATTTGGCGGGGCCCTATTTTACATAAGTCTTTGGCGCAATTTTTTACGGACATGGCGTGGGGAGAACTGGATTACTTATTGATTGATCTGCCTCCAGGGACAGGGGATGCTCAATTGTCGATTAGTCAATTGGCCCCTATTACAGGGGGGGTCATTGTCACCACGCCGCAGGATGTGTCCTTGGCGGATTGTCGTCGTGCCAATAGCATGTTCAAGCAAACGAATATCCCCGTTTTAGGCGTGGTGGAAAACATGAGTTATTTCATTAATGCCCATGGCGAGCGTGAAAACATCTTTGGCGAAGGGGGCGGTGAAGTCTTTACAAAAGAACTGGGCTTAGAGCTGCTTGCTCAGGTGCCGTTATTGCCTCAAGTGCGAAAGGATGCGGATGCGGGCATGCCGATTGTGATGTCGAATTCTTCGTGTGAAGCCGCCTTACAATTGAGCAAAGCCAGTAATGCCGTTGTGGCAAAGATTTGTGAACGTGCGGTGGCCAGTCATCAAGCCATGGAGCCTCCTTTAGTGGCGGTTGAATAATGTTGGAATCATAAGGAATCTTTTGATGATGTCTTTGGTCATTCAACGTATGGAGTCAGGTGATTTAGACGCCTTAGTCAATGTTTCCCAACGTACCTTTTTAGAAACGTTTGGGATGAATTACAATCCCAAAGATTTAAATGATTACATGGAAACACGGCTTTCACGGCAAGCCTTAGGCGCGGAGTTGCTGGATCTTCACAACGTTTTTTTTGGCGTGTGGGACGATTCCACAGAGGCGTTGGCCGGTTATATTAAAATCATTCCACAATGTCGCAAGTTTTTGGAGGATTTAGACCCTGAACATCCCGAACCGAAAAACAGCACGTATTTAGAGCGTTTTTATTTAATGAAGCCTTTCCATGGAACGGGTTTGGCTCAAAAGGCGATGCACGCCACCTTGGATTGGATTAAAAGTCATACGTCTAGTGATGCGGTGCATTTAACGGTTTTTTCTGGAAATCCAAGAGCCTACACGTTTTATCAACGTTTTGGTTTTCAACATGTGGGGGAGAGTATCTACATGGTGGGGAATAATCCTGATCAAGAGTTTTTATATCTTTTGACGCTTTAAGGAAACGCCTGCTTCAAATGGTAAGGGGCTTAATCTTTAACGCAATAGGGAAGCATCCATCAATTCTTCAAAGGTGACGTTTAGAATTTTGAGTAAGTTGACGAGCATGGGCATTTTGGGCATGGAACGGCCTTGGTTCCAAGACAGCACCGTTTGGTAGGGAACATCAATCAAGTCAGAAAGATATCGTAAATTCCATTGGTGTTGCCCTTGGGCGATTTCATGCAAGCGTAAACGCAGGGGGCGGTAAGGGTAAACTTTGGTCATTTTTAAGGGTTCCTTTCAGAGGGGAGTGCTAGGGCTTGGTCTCGCTTCATAAAAGAAGCGGTGCATAGGAATACCTAAAGCGTGGATTCTGACACCCTTTTGTAAAGCTTTAGTTACAAAAAGGTGTTAAAGAAAGGTTCGCCTGTATTGAAGAGTAAGCCAATCAAAACTATGGAAACGGGTCACTGTTTTGAAGCGTCCTTTACATGAAGGAATCGACCCACGGCGTTTTGTGAATCTTGTTATGATGTTTTCAAGTTATTTGAAAGACAGGTTATGTTTTCAAGTTATTTGAAATATATTTTGTATTTTCAATTCATTTGAAAGACATTTTTGTAACCCTTATTGAAAAGAAGAAGGACATCCCCATTATGATGGTTCGACAGTCTTCGCTGGACTATAATCCGCATTCGGAACTTGGAGAAGAACACCCCTTACTCTTGATGACTTTTAGTGAAGACAATCAAGCGGAAATCGATGCCGATGCGCGAGAATCTGAAAAAAAATTAGAACTCAGTGGCAGTGATGATTCGGTTAAAATTTATTTGCAACAAATTGGGCGTATTAAGTTGCTGGATTCTCAAGGCGAGCTGGAACTGGCACGCCGTATTGCAGAAGGCGATGAAGATGCTAAAAAGCGTTTGGTACGTTCCAACCTGCGTTTGGTGGTGTCTATTGCTAAGAAGTATATTGGCCGCGGCCTTTCGTTTTTGGATGTGATTCAGGAAGGCAATTTGGGTTTGATTCGGGCTGCGGAAAAGTTTGATTATCGTAAAGGCTTTAAATTTTCGACCTATGCGACGTGGTGGATTCAACAGTCGATTGTACGGGGGATTTCTGAAAAATCTCGTATGATTCGCCTGCCCATTCATATGATTGAATTACTCACGAAAATGCGAAAAGTGCAGCATCAATTGAGTCACGAATTAAATCGTCAACCCACGCAAGACGAAATGGCGAACCGTATGGAGGTGCCTGTTTCTAAAATTGCAGCAATTATACAAGCCACGCAAACTTCTATTAGTTTAGAAACGCCGATTAATACCAAGGATGAAAAAGCGACCTTGGCTGATTTTTTGGTGGACGAACATTATATACCGCCTGAACATCAGTTGCAGAATGATGCGTTGATTCGAGATGTGCATGGGGTCTTGATGATGTTGCGTCCTCGTGAACGGGATGTGGTCAAGCTACGTTTTGGCATTATGGACGGGAATCGCCGCACTTTGGAAGAAATTGGACAGCTCTTTGGCGTGTCTCGTGAACGGGTACGTCAAATTGAAACGCGTGCCGTTAATAAATTGCGTCGCTTGTGCCGTTCCAATACCACCATGTATAGCTTGCGGAACTATCTAAAAGGCGTTTAACGACA
>JBIJBR010000127.1:0-5221 GCA_044345135.1 Vampirovibrionales bacterium | reverse complement strand
GTCAAGTCGATTACTTCCTTTACAAGGCTCGCCACTTGGTAGAAAACTTGTTTAAAGACCTTAAAAACTTCAGGCGAATGGCAACCCGTTACGATAAATTAGATGTGGCTTATTTGTCTTTTGTTCATCTTGCTTCTGTTTGTTTATGGCTTAAGTAAATGTCGACACTACCTAATAACCTGTAATTAAAGAAAGATCCCTAAATTATGGCTAATCCTGTAACAAAACGTCTGTCTCAAGTTGCTTCCGTAGTAACCCCACCAGGTGTATCTATGGTAGCTGCGTTAGCAAAAAATGATCCAACTGCTTTTTTAGGACCAGTAGGCAGTGCAGTAGTGAAAAACCCTAAAGGAGCTCTTCAGGCTGCTACTTCTGTACTTAATACCCTTCCTGGAGGAGCAGTCGCTACTTTTATAGCTCAACAGTCACCTGTAAGAAAATTCGTAAGAGGTCTTGCTTTAAAGGCTTGTAACCCCTAAGTAATTTTCTTAACGAAAAAACACCTCACTCTGTTTCGAGTGGGGTGTTTTTGTTCTCATACTATTTAAACGGTGAATGGGTATTAGACGTGAAACTACACGTTAGAGTCCCAAGGCGATTGCCCGAGTCGTTGATGCAGGGCCTCTAACTGTGTCATGCGACCTAAGACAATCAGCACATCTCCCGCTTGTAAGAGGCTATGGGGGTGAGGATCTTGTCGTTCAAGGGTGTCTCCTTTAATAATAGAGACAATATTAACCCCTGTTTTTTGACGAAGCTGGCTTTTTTCTAGGCTTTGATAAAGTAGGGGTGAAGCCTCTGAAAGAGTCACCCATTCTAGTAAGACATCCCCCACCAAAGCCAAGCGAGAAGACGCTTCAGGTAGAGCCTTAATGTCACTGGGGTGAAATTCTTCTTCGAATTGCTGGCGTAATAAAAAGCTAAGTCGATGAGATTCCTGTAATGAAAAGCCCAAATTTACCAAACTGTAATGAATGAAACGATGCCCTGCTTCTAGTTCGTCATAAATCACGCTATCGGCCCCTGCCGCGTAAAGGGGGGCGACATCACTTTGGAATTTGGCGCGTGCCACCACACGAAGTTCAGGATTGAGTTGACGGGCATGAAAAATAATGGCAGTCGCCACCTGTAGCAAAGGTACGGTGACCACTAGCATTTCAACGGTTTTAATGGCGGCAGATTCTAAGACGGTGGGCAGGGTGGCGTCCCCGTAAAGCGCGGGGATTCCTTCTGAATGCAAATTTTTAACCGTGGTGGCGTTCGTTTCAAGCACATGGTAGGCAATGGATTCTAAGCGTAAAGCTTCAGCCAATTGTTGAGCAATGGGTCCATAACCGACAATCAGCACCTTGTTTTCTTTTAAAGAGGCTTGAGCCTTGCCGTCGTTGTCGATTTGATGCTCTATCAGTGTGGCATGATCTAGTTTGTCCATCCAGCGACTAAGCCATCCATCGGCATGAACCAATATAAAACGACTGAGTAAGGGGGTCAGCCATAGGCTTAAAATAATCGCATGAATCAAGGGAGCCATCCACACCGTGACCCAAGCCGACAAGACAGGCAAGGACTGTACATTCACTTGCAAGTGGTGCAAAACCATAAAGGCCAATTCGCCGACTTGAAAAAGCAGGAGTCCTGAAACCAACGCCACTTTCCAGGATAAGTTGGCCCGCTTGGCCACGATCATGCCAATCACACTTTTACTTAAAAATAAAGCCAGTAACAGGCTTAAAACGCTTGGCCAAGCGTGGACGACGACTTGGACATCAAATAAAGCCCCTAAGGAGACAAAAAAGATAGAGGCAAAGACATCTCTAAACGGGCGGCTGTCACTTAAAACTTGCTTACTGTAGAGGCTCCCACTCAATGCAAGCCCCGCCACAAACGCCCCTGCTTCCATACTTAAGCCCAGCCAATGCGTTAAAAAGGCCATGCCGATGCCTAAGCTAAAGACGAAAAGCGTAAAGAGTTCGCGATTACGGGTTTGAGCCAGACGGTCCACACACTGTGGAATAAAGCGAAAACTTAAGGCGACAATTAAAATTAATACCCCAAAGGCCTTGATTAAACTCAAAAGCAATGGCCCTATGGCAACACCAGTAGCGTCGTTTTGATACACGCTACTAAGTGCAGGCACCAGTAAGAGTAAGGGAATTAGCGCGATGTCTTGTACAATGAGGGTTCCTAGGGCCACTCGCCCCACGGTGCTGGCTGTCGCTTGAGCTTCTTCTAGGCATTTAATGACCAATGCGGTGGAACTCAAGCTTAAAACGCCCCCTAAGACATAAGCCAAAAAGGGAGGGGCTTTTAAGAAGAGCCATAAGAAGGTGCCCAAAACGAGGGTCCCTAAGCCCATGTAGCGAACCCCTACATTTAATGCGGTGGATTTCATGCGTTTTAATTTGGCGGGTGACAATTCTAAGCCCACCATAAACAGTAAAAAAACCAGTCCTAATTCTGAAGCCCCTTCAATGGTGGCCATGTCGTGCATCCATTTTAAGCCATAAGGACCCGTTAAGGCCCCTGTCAACATAAAGCCCAAAACAGGGGGCAATTGGCAACGATGGAAAAACGCCGCAACGACTGTTGCCAGTACTAAAACCCCTGCCATAGAAGCATCCAGCATGGGTTAGGCCCTTTCAAGATGCGCTTGAACCGCTTCGAGCACTTGGACTACGGCGAGTCCATTGCGGTCGTCCGACTGAGGTTGCCAGCCACCGGTCACGGCATTAATAAAATGCTGACATTCTAAGCGTAAGGGTTCTAAGGGCAAGTATTCCACTGCTTCGTGATGAGCCTTTCCCGCATCATCAAAACGAACCAAGCTTAAGCGTTCCGCTAACGGGAGCGTGTCGTCCAAAACCAAAGCCCCTTGAGTCCCCACTAACCATTGTTGTACCTGCTTTTTAGGGGAAATCCAACTGTTTTGTAAATGAGCTTTTACCCCATTTTTAAACGCGAAAGAGGCTTCTACCCAGTCTACTTTGTCGTCTTTAGGCGACACACGCTGAGCCAATACGCCCGTGACTTCAGGCACTTCGCCATCCATTAAATAAATTAAGACGGAAAGATCATGGGGCGCTAAATCCCAAAAAACATTGCGGTCATGCCGACCATGGTTATAATTGAGTCGATCGCTTTGAATATAGCGAAGTTCCCCTAGGGCCCCTGAATCAAGAATTTGCTTCATGCGGTTCATCGCAGGGTGATACATGAGTAAATGCCCTACCATTAAAGTTTTTTGCTTGATTTTCGCCAAATCCACCAAGGCTTGCGCATCCTTCAGCGTGGTGGCCAAAGGCTTTTCCACATAAAGATGCTTGCCCGCGTTTAAGACTTGCGTCCCCAAGGGGTAATGCGTTAAGGACGGGGTGGCAAGGACGACGGCGTCCACCGCGGGATTTTGTAGTAAAGCGTCAAAGGAGTTTTCTATTTGTACTTGTGGATACTGGGTTTGAAAGTCTGCTAAAAGTTCAGGACGCGTGTCGCAAATGGTGTGTAAATGGCCCAAGGCATTAAAATTACGAATGAGATTTTTGCCCCAATAGCCCGCCCCTACCACGGCTATTGATAAAGAGGGGGGAAGAGACATCGACATAGGCAAAAGTCCTTTACAAACGCATCAACGCTTATTGTAACACAATCATTTTGATCTATATGAAACGTATGAAGGATTTAAGTGATTGCAAGCTCTTGTCGATAACAGTATTGGATTTTAATTTTAAATTTAGACAAGGAAATATTTATGAAAATTTGCAATAAAAACCTAAAAAAAATAGGCTTTACCTTGGTTGAACTTTTGGTAAGCTTGGGTATCCTAGGGTTAATTGCCACGCTAACCCTGCCTCAGCTGTATATAAACCAAGACAGAATCATGAAACAAGCGGTCTTCAAAGAAGCCTACTATGCACTTGCCACGGCAACAAAAGCGGTGGCTGATGAAGGGGGGTATACTTACGACATTATCCCCAAATTGAATACCACGAAAGTATGTTTGAATCATTCTGATGTGGAAGGTTGTGCACCAGCTGCTTCTGATTTAGCAGCATTAAATTTTCATGCGGCTGGGGTTCCTTCTAACATCAACATAGGAACACGCGAAGGGAGCCAAGCTGGGTTCATTCTTCCTTCAGGGGTCCATATTGTTGGAATTGGATCCCCTGCGACCATTATAGCTAGTGGAGGACACAAAGTGTCTCCTACTGCTCCTTGTACGCTTGATTCAACTGCTCCAGATACCTTGTGGTCTTGTGGAGATTATGTCATTATCGCCTTAGAAGACTTCCCCAAAAAAGAATATTTTTATGTGCTTCTACATACCTCTGATATATCCGTCGACTTTAAAGCGATAGATTCTAGCTTTGCTCCCTTTTATTCCGGTACCCAGCTCTGGATGAGGCCAGGGGAAATAAAATGTGTTAGCCAGAATTGCCTTGATATGTTTAGTTAATAAAGATAGCAAGTCTTAAAGTTTCATTCTTAAATAAAGGATTCAATATTGAGCAAGAAGATCTCTTTACGTTCAAGTGCCAAACATTAAGGATCAAGCAAATAGGCTTTACCTTAGTCCTTTGCTCTATTCGTAACGATTAGGGTTTATGCTTAGAATTTTTTTAAAGTGAAAGATTTGTCATCCAAAGTGTTTCCAACAAACCCCAAGCCCTCCCTTTGTGATATTATTTTTTAATTAAAAAGTGGTATAATAGGCGGTATTCATTTTGTGAGAGAAGAGACAATAATGGTATACCCTTTAGCGTTTAGAAAACGAGTCGTTTCTGCAATTTAAAGAGAAAGGCATGAGCCGAAAAGACGTCATGGCTATTCTTCAAGAAGCCCCCGATGCCACTTTGAAAGAAATCGCCTATGCCGCAGGGGTGTCCGACTTTTGTATTCGCTACCACTTCAAACGACTCAAAATTACTCGTAAAAAAAACCACGCTCTACCAAGAACGAGATGAAGAAAAACGCAAGATCTATAGGCGGGTTCTTGAAAAACGAGATTCCCGTAAGCTTGTTTTTATGGATGAAACGGGCATGGACACCTTTTTATATCGTCCTTATGCTCGTGCGAGGCGAGGCATTACGGTGACGATAGACATTGCAGGGCAACACTTTCAGCGTACGTCTATTATAGCAGGGTTATGTCAAAACAGAGCAATGGCTCCGATGTATTTTGACGGATATTGTAATACGGAGCTGGTGTGGACTTGGGTGCAGGAGG
>JBIJBR010000010.1:0-17555 GCA_044345135.1 Vampirovibrionales bacterium | reverse complement strand
ATCCCCATTGAAGGGGCCGGCAACACCGCTGATGGCAAGGTGAAAGCAGGGGCTAAAGTGGTGGCGACTTCTGCAGGCTACGCCTTAGGCGGAGGCGTGATCGGAGCGGTGACGGCCTTAAAATACGGGGGCCTCGCCTTAGTCGCCGCCACGAATGGTTATTCTTTAGCCATTGGCGCAGGGGTTGGTGCCGTGGGAGGACTTGCCTATAATTTATTGCGTGAAGGGGAAAGTGCTCTACTGCAAACGGGCACGGAAATGAAGATTAAGCTCAAAGAAGGCATGGTACTCCCTTCCATGACGATGCCTGATCTAAGTGAAGAAGATATTCGCTTGTCAGGGCTAGACGTTAAGCTCTTGGGCTTTCAATTGGCCAAAGACCCCTTCGGTGAAAACAAAGAAATTACCTTAACCCTTGATGTCAGCAACGCCACCCCCTATAGCTTTAGCGTGATGGATATGGCGGTAGGCGATGAAGATGGACGCACCTTTTATGCTTCTCCTTTTGGGGACACGGGCTTGTGGTTTTCAAAAATAGACCCCAACACTCGGCTAAAAGGCAATTTAAGTTTTAATGTGGATGACCCCACCCAGCAATTGTATTTAATTTTCTATAAGCGCTATACCCACCAAATCCTTTCTAAAATTGCCTTAAATGACCGCTCTGTTCCCCTTGTCGCAAGCAAAAAGAAACGATAGACGCCTAAACACAATGCTTTACATTGACAAGTAATAACCTCTCCTTTATACTCACTAAATAACATATGGCCCCCTTGTCCTTGTTGTGCAACTTTAAAGGTTTTTCTTCTCATGATGAGTCTCGGTTTACCGCCCGCTTTACCTGCTTGGGTTTCAGGGATTGCACAATTTCAAGACCTTGGCTTTTTTAGTAAAGCCCTACTGGATGCAGGCGGCATCGATGTCCCCTACGCCTTAAATGCCAAAAACAACGAAGAACGTGAAGAACGAATCGTACAAGGGGTCCTGATTATGACCTTTGCTTACGGTATTGCACCGCTACATTCCTATTTACTGGCACGCCATTTTTTAAAGGCGGTTCCCACTCCTCGATTAGAAGATCGACAAGCCTTATTCCGCTTTTCCTACACACAGTTAGAAAATGTCCACACTTTTAGCGAGCACTTAAAAACACAGCTCCCTCATTTAAAGCCCCTGAACGCCAGTGCCCTAGACGCCTTAAGAAAACACGTGCTTAAAGTAAAAACTTCTCACCTCATCGTCGACTTAGCCTTGGAAGGCGCCTTTTTAAGCAGTATTCCCTTCCTTAAAAATCTTGTTACCGCCCTAAAAACAGGAGAAACCCACTTCACAGGCGAACACACGCTGGCGAAAAAAGAAGACTTAAACGCCTTATATCAAAAGGAACAACGTCAAGACGGCCATAAAAATATCCTCGTACAAGCCTTAGCCACCATGGCATTAAGCGCCTTACTCCCCACCCTCCTCACCTTTACCCTTCGAAAAGCAGTTATGGCCCCTTCTACAAAAACAAAAGGACTGCTGCATCACGTCAAATCGTGGGCGCCTCATTTTGATTATCAATATATGACACGATGGAAATGGTTCAAGCAGGTCCCCTTGCTCCCTGTGATGGCCTTATTGCCTGTGTTTATCGGTTTTAATTTAGGACGACTCTCTTCAGCACGAAGTAAACGTGAACGTAATGAAGCCCTCATTCAAGACCCCCTCTTTTTGGCCAGCTTTTTTGGGGTGACCCCTCTGGTGTTTAGGCTCTTAAACAAAGGATTCCCAACCATTAATAAACGCTTAGAACACTTAATGAAAAATAAGGCCTCTACAGCCGAAATTCAAAAAACAGCGCTCTTTTCCGCAGGAAGCTTCTTATTCGCCTATGCCTTAAATATTCTGGCCACCATCGGCGTGGTTCAATTTACGAATGACCTCACTCGAAAAGGCATCGCAGAAGAAATTAAAGCACTCCACGAAAAAGACAATCCATTTAAAACCCCCACCCCCACACCATCTCCTCACTCCTAAGATCTACACCTCCTTCACTTGATGTAGATTTTTAAATCCCCCCAGAGAAGTCCTTTCCAATCTTAGTCGCTTCTTCTATACTTTTCTATAAAGTATGATCCTCCAGATCAATGAGATTTAGGTCCGCATCTTCACCCCACAAGGACCGAAATAAAGGAAGTCCTTGTCTTATGTCTGCTTCACGCCGTAGCTCTACTCGTTCAGCCGCTCCGACTCACGTCAATCCAAGGATGACGAATCCAACGAGTGATGTTAATCTATTCTATAGTACGCCCCCTGTCGGTGTGGCAAAAATGGTTTCAAATACAGTGGGCACACCTTCTATGCTAAAATCGACGTCCAAACGACCCTCTCTTCGAACACGACACAAAGTCAAAAAACAAAGGCAATTTAAACGTGTAGGCTTACTCACTTTGCTACTCTTAGGCTTTAGTACTGCCCTCTGGATGTTTGGCCTCATGATCGGGAACGTCGTACAGGAACGTCTTAGCTTAGCAAATCCTACCCTAGGGCTCGCTCAAGCCCCCCCCATGACCGCTTCCACCACTAAGACGCTCGAAAATACTTCTACTATTTTAGACACGTGGCAAATCCCTGTTCAAGGGACGCGTCTGTCCATTTTACCCTCCTTTCGGGTCTGGCAAAGTCCAACACCCTTTACCCCTTTGCTACACCCTTCTTTAGCAAGTGAACAACGTCAACGTCAACAACAACTTTTAATTGATACCTTAAGTCAAGCGGTGGAGCCAACCTTAAAGCCTCACATTTTATTATTGGACGGTCAAAATTTCCAATTTGCAGGCCGTCGAATCGAAGAGCCTGTGCCTTCCGCAAGTGTGATTAAGCTCCCTTTGCTTTATTTGTACGCCTTACACCTCAATAGTGGTGCTTTGCAAAACGACACCCCTGCCTATTTTGACGAACGCCATAAAGTGGAAGGCTCTGGCGATTGGCAATTCCTAGGAACTCAAAAATTTTATACCGCCTTTCAAACCGCCGAAGCCATGATTCAAAGTAGTGACAATAGCGCCACGGAACTCATGACGGATCTTTTAGGGGGGCAAGCCGTGGTGAATCAAGAATTAAAAGCCTTAGGACTCCACCACACGATGTTGCGTCACACCTTGCCTGATGTAGAAGGCTACAACACCATTTCCGTGTATGACATGGTGACTTTAATGATGAATCTAAAAGAACATCCCATTTTTCGCACCGAAAGCAAGGCCACGGCCATGGAAATTTTAGAAGGCACGCATAACCGTCGCCTGATTCCTGCATTATTACCCCCTGATACGTTGGTTGCGCATAAAACAGGAGATATTGGAAAAAGCTTAGGTGAAACAGCCTTGGTTTACCTCCCAGATGGACGCTATTATTACTTGTCTGTCATGGTGGAGCGTCCACATAATGACGCCAGCGCCAAAGCCTTTATTCAACGCTTATCTAAAGCCATTTGGGACACCTATGAAGAATCCCCTTCTACACAAGTGGTGCAGGGGATGACTCCCTTAAAAGACCGTTTTCAAAGTACGGCGAATACCGCCACAAATGACACTAGCACTTCCGAAGCGCTACCCCCCGCAGAGCTATTTTAAGCAAAGAAAAAGGGTTCTAAGACGGTTAAATAAGAACCCCTTGCAAACATACTGACTATACCAAATAGAAAAATGTATACCCAAAAGGGGATTCCCCCAAATATGGCATACATTTTACTTGCACTAGTCCCTTCGATGCTTTTGATGCTGAACTGAACATTTTGTTACAACTTGTTACGGTTTCTAATCCATTGATTTTTACCCATTGGAGAACTTATCCATGGGTGGACGCCTCATTCCCTCAATTTATTGCTCTTGTGCTTCCGCAAATTGGCGTAAGGCATAGAGAATCCGAGCAACCGCCTTCCCGTCTCCATAGGGGTTCTCAATACTTGTTTTTTGAAGGGAGGCTTCAGACAGAATCCTTGTAGCCGCTTGAATGAGAGCGTCTTTATGCGGACCAATTAACTGCACGGTTCCTGCCTGAACGGCTTCAGGCCGTTCGGTTTCATCTCTTAACACGAGTATGGGAATGCCTAAAGAAGGCGCTTCTTCTTGCACGCCTCCCGAATCCGTCAAAATCAAAGTGGAAGCTTCCATCAATAGGCAAAAAGGTTCATAGTCTTGAGGAGGCAAAAGTTGAATACGAGGATGCCCGCCTAAAATCGCTTCCACATTAGGCTTGACATTGGGATTAGGATGAACAGGCAAAGCCAAAACCACATCTTCAAAACGTTCCACCAGGGTATACAGCGCTTCGAGAATTTCTTGAAGCGGTGCTCCAAAATTTTCTCGTCGATGAACCGTCGCTAAAATTAAACGCTGTCCCTTTTTAAGCGTAACAGGTGAAGGTAACGCTTTTTCTTGAGCCGCCTGCAAGGTCGTAAACAAGGCATCAATCACGGTATTACCTGTGACGTAAATATGATTGGGATTCGCCCCTAAACGGATGAGATTTTCATAAGAGGTCGCCGTGGGTGCAAAAAACAAATCGGCCACCGCATCCGTCAAAACACGGTTGATTTCTTCAGGAAAAGGAAAGTCTTTATTATAAGTGCGCAATCCTGCCTCAACGTGCCCTACAGGCACACGCTGATAATAACAAGCCAAGCTGGTGGCGAAAGTGGTGGTGGTGTCCCCATGAACCAAGACCAAATCTGGAGATTCCGCCTCAAGGACACCCTTCATGGCGCATAACACTTTCGTCGTCACATCAAATAAATCTTGATTGGGCGTCATGACATTCAAGTCAATCTGTGGAGTAATTTCAAATAATTCAAGGACTTGATCCAACATTTGCCGATGCTGAGCAGTCACACACACCACCGATTCAATCCAATCACACGCTTCAAGCCCTTTAACCAAAGGAGCCATTTTAATCGCTTCAGGCCGAGTCCCAAAAACACTCATGACCTTTAAAGGACGACGCAAAGGAGCAGACGCCGCTTGGCTTTCTTCTAAACAGGGGGAAAAAGACATATAGAGACTGCTCCTAAACAGAACCAAGTAACAAAGTATGAGCACCCGAACGACTCTTGTACTAGTGTACTAAAAATAAAACAGACTGCCAAGAAAAGACCCATTCTAAACAATTGTTACAAACGCTTCAAGCCCTCACCTCAATGTTCCGAAACAGTACCATAAGCTCCAACTAAAGCAATAACGTTTTTATATAAGGAGATCTCATCGGATGTCCCCCCTCTTACTATTTTATATATATATGAGTATCAAGCGCATCATGCCCACTCTTTCTATTGCTTCACAATTATTCGCAGGCTTGGGTGCCTTAAGCTGGATAAGCTGGGGGCTTATTACCGCAAAGCTCTTCAATGCCCAAATCAACAGTAGCTTAATCCAAATACTTGGATTCCCCTTGCAGTATTGGATTCCCGTACAGGAAGCGAATCTCTTAGTGATGGGGATTTTTGAACTCTTGGCATTTTCCGTTTTACAACAAGTTTTACAAATAGGACACACTTACTTAAACAGGAATCAACACCTTGAGCGAGAAGGCCGTCTTCTACTCAAACAACAAAAACGATCCACGCCCGTGGCCAAAACACAAAACGTGTCGCATCACTATATGATCACCTTACTATATAAAGATACTAGTCAGTTAAGCCCCCTGTATTCAGACATACAACAATGCCATGTCTATCAAGGTAAAATGCTACCTTATACCTCCCAGTATACCTTTGTTTTTTTCGAATCCCCTCATCATTTGAATGCGTATCTCTTATTCCTTCATGCCAAATTAAAACAATACCGTATATCCCCCTCTAAAGTCGCCATGGCCTTAGATTTTATCCCTGTTTTTTCATTTGAAAATGGGGTACAGGTCAACAAAATCGTAAAAGATGCGACACATCTTTGCGATTTAGATGTCCAAGGGGGTATTGTTTGTACAAATGAGTTCCTACAGCAGTGGACCAAACACACACTCAAAAACTGGCTGGATCTTCGTCAATGGGTCAATGTTGATACACCTCTCATTGAATTTAAAACCCTTTTAAAAACCCGCTACTTTTTTGGAGGCACGTTGTCCAAAAAATACATTCATCACACCATTATGCCTGCATTCAGTCATCATTGACCCTTTAGCGTAAGTCATTCACTTTTTTCTGAACATCCGCTTCTAACTGAGCCGCTTGACCCGCGTTGTATTGTTTGCCTTCTAAAACTAAAGTCTGTTTCCCTGATTGAATATAATACGCCTGCGGTAAATCGGTACGAGGAATACTTAAACCAAATTGACGCGCCTGACTCGTGGCTTTGGTATCATCTACATCAATAGCCGTAAAGGGTATACTCAAGCGGGCCGCAAGCCCTTGCACACGAGGCACCAAAGTCGTACAAGACGCACACCACTGCGCCGTAAACACCACCAAGTGATCTCCCTCTGCTTGAGAGAGTAACAAATGACGTTCATTGAACAGCGTCACACTCACCAACCACACAAAAGCCAGTACCAGACCCAACAAGCCCACAAAATCGAGCTTCCTTGGCGAAAGCTTAAACAGTACTTGTCCCTTTGACATAAATAAAAGACCCTAGCTTACAATGAACTTTGATTCAAGTATTAAAATGCTTATAAAGCACTAGCATCATAGCATAGCTCTAGGGCTTTGTGTTTTTTTATTTGTAAAGGCTTAATAATTTAGATACACTGAATGAGATTTCATTTGTCGACATAAGGTTTAAGGTCCATGATTCCCCTCATTCAAAATCCAGACGAGTTAAGCGCATGGAAAATCGCCCAACACGGTAAACGCATCGCCTTGGTCCCCACCATGGGCAATTTACATGCGGGACATATGGCTTTAGTGAAAGAAGCCCAACGCCACGGCGAAGTCGTCCTGCTTTCTATCTTCGTCAACCCCACTCAATTTGGGGCGGGTGAAGATTTAGAGCAGTACCCTAGAAGCTTAGAGGCGGATATAAAAGCCTGCCAAGACGCGAAGGTGGATGCTATTTTAGTCCCTTCGATTGACTGGATGTACCCCCGAGGCCTTGACCTGGAACATCGATTCAATGTGGTGCCTCCCCGATCCTTGAGCGCACGACTTTGTGGGAAAGATCGACCAGGGCATTTTGACGGCGTAGCCACCATCGTCCTCAAGCTATTGTTACAGGTTCAACCGCAAGTCGTCGTCTTTGGAGAAAAAGATGCCCAACAAGTCGTCATTTTAAAAGCCTTGCTCGAAGAATTCGCCTTGCCTATCGCCTTTCATCTCCACCCTGTGGTGCGCGACGCGACAGGACTAGCATTATCCTCCCGTAATCAATACCTTAAAACAGCAGAGGCTCGACACACCGCCTTGGCCTTGATTGAAACGATGCAAGGCATTGCCACCGCCTTTCACCATTTAGCTCCCCAGCCCTTATCCCTTCAAAAAGCCTTTGAACTCTCGTGGCAGGCCTTAAAGCCTTTGTATCCCTTAGGAGAAGGACTCCACTGGGATTATGTTGAAGCGGTGGATGCCGATACCTTCGCCCCACAAGACATACTCACTGAAAACAGTCGCTTACTGGTTGCGGCCCGATTAGAAGGCGTTCGTCTTATTGATACCCTTCATGTGCAAGCGGTGCGAAAGACTTAAAATCAAGTCCCGCATCCCACGAAACAATAAAGACGCCTCAAATAACACTTAGGTCACCGCACAGAGCCTGCACCAGCGAAAGGCGTAAGGGGCCAAACGCACCGAAGGTTCTGCCAAAACTTCTTCGTTCAATAAATCCATTAAATAATGGCCTTGTGGGACATGACTTTGCCAATTCAAGCTTTGAGCCTCGTTACGCAAATTAATCATGACGACCACCGTTTCATGCTCATGACCCCGACGATAGGCCAAAACACCTTTACCCAAGTTTAAAGGTTCTAAAGTGCCACGACGCATGGCGACACTCGCTAAGCGCGTTTGAATCAAGCCCTGCATTTGTTGAAACAAGACCCCTTGCGCATTTAAACGATGCTTTAGAACACGTTGTAAGGCGTCTCCTGGTAAAGGAGAACGATTAATATCGCGACTATCATAGGTTGAACTCAGGGTGGTATTGCCTTCCATGCTTTGCATCATGTGCAAACGTTGTGCGGACGCCTCTAAAGCAAAAGCCGTATTGTTGATTTCGCCGAGTTCATCTCCGAAATAAATAATCGGTAAGCCTGGCAAACTTAATAACAAGGCATACGCCATGACAATACGACGAGGATCTTCATCCAAAAAGCTCGCAAGCCTGCCACTCACCCCTAAACCACTTCTAAAACTTTCGCCTTTATGCTCCAATAAATGATACAGTCGCTTGCGAGAATCCACATCCGTCATTTCTAGGGTTAATTCATCATGCACCCGTAAGAACATGGCCCACGCACAGGTGTTCGGAATACGAGGCGTTTCCGCAATCGCTTGCCAAAATAAAACAGGGTCTGCCTCAAGCAAACTCCCCCAAATGGCAGGCATCACAGGAAAGTGATAACAGACCTGTACTTCACTACTGCGTTGCAAAGGGCTCGCTTCTTCCCCAAAATACGGAAGAATATCCTGAGGCCACTGACAGGCCTCCGCTTGAAAAATAGTGGCAGGGGCCAGTAATTGCAAGAAGCAGCTCAAGGCTTCCACCACGGCATGCGTACGAGGACGATTTTCACCATCCGTCCCAAAATCCTTAATTAAATAGGGAATCGCATCCAAACGAAAGACATCCACCCCTTCATTGGCCCAAAAGGCAATCACATTCAAAACGTCCAGAAAAACCTTTGGATTTTCCCAGTTCAAATCCAATTGAAAGGGATAAAAGGTATGATAAAAATAGTAGGTTTCCCCTTGAATGGAAAGGGGTCGGTAATGAGATTCCACTTGATCAGGAAACATTAAACGGCGCGAAGAAATGCGACCATCAGGTTCCGTATAATCGCAGACAATGCCCCGTTGTTCATCTCGAAAGCGTTTGTACACAGGCGCTTCAAGGCGATAAACAAAATAGTCTAACTTTTCAGCATCCCCTGCCAAGGCGTCTTGAAACCACGCATGTTGGTCACTAATATGGTTCAAAATCAAATCGGATTTTAATTTAAAGCCCATAGACGTCGCTTGATCCCGAAAACGCCGAAACGCTTGAAGCCCCCCTAAGTCATGGCGAACATTCGTATAATCCGACACGTCAAAACCCGCATCCCCCAAAGGGGAAGACATAAAAGGCAAAAGATAAAGCGTCGTCACGCCCAGAGCCTTTAAGTAGGGTAGATGTTCAGAAACCGCATCAAAATCTCCCCAAGGCTTGTTTTTAGAAATGCCAAAGCGTTCTGGATAAAGCATATACACCACTTCGTCCTTCACCCAATCAACGGGACGGGTGTCATCTAACGCTTTTAAGTTGGCGGGTCTATTTTGACGAAGGGCCTGTAATTGCTTAAAGACTTGAGGAAGCATCGCCTCTTTTTTTTCAGCACCATAAACGGCTTGCAAGGCTTGATCCATACGCTTCCATAAGGACTGAGGGGTACCATGAATCTTTTGTACATGCGCCGTATAGGTCCAATGGGCTTGAAAACGAAGGGGCCGTGACTGGTCTAGGCGAGCTTTAAAGGGATCACGTCGAAGACGACGGCGAGCACAGAACAACGTATTGGACATCATAATCAGTAAGCCTTTATCAAACAATCGATCAAAAAACGAAACGGTCTTGCAGGGAAATGATCTCCTCGAATGAAAAAGATCTCAAAAAAATAGGGCGACCGCTCGTGCTATAATACGAGTCTATGATAACCGTACCTTCTTGCTTCTATTTGCCTCACCCTTTCCATTGTACACATGATATAGACGCTGGCAATACCGCCATCAAGGTCTTTTCTGTACAGGGGTGTCGTCGCTTTACAACGGCAGAGATTCTAAAAAACCCTGCCCCTTTGCTGCAGTATTTAGCGGAAGAACAGGCCACAGGGATTCTATGGCGCTCCTCTCTCCCTCCCTTGGTCGAAGAGAAAATTAAAGCGCACTTAATAAAGTTTCCACTCTTTTCGGTTCAGAAGCAAGATCTCATCCCGCACTTAAAGCAATGGCGATATAAGACCAGTGAACTCGGTTTAGATCGTATGATTAACCTCCTACTCAGCCGTCGGCAAAAGCCCGAAAACGACCTCGTTATTCTGAGCCTAGGGACGGCCACCACCGTTGACTTTATACAAAATGACCGTCACTTAGGGGGATGGATTCAAGGGGGGCTTCGCTCATGGCAAAACGCGCTCTATGAAGTAGCTCCCCATTTAAGTCCTTTTCGTCCAGACCCTAGGCACCCCATCAGCACCGAAAATGGCTTAGGCCTTGATACGAGCTCCGCCTTGGCAGTGGGGGCAGAAGATCCTTATCTTTGGGGCTTAATGAAGACCATAGAATCCCGTATCACGGCCTTAAACTCACTTGACGGGGAAATTAGCTTCCACCCCACCCTCATCAGTACGGGAGGCGACGCCGAATGTCTCTATCAAAACCCCCTGATCAAAACGTTTGGCTGGCCTTTAGAACCCCTTCAAGACGCGTCCTGCTTAAGCCTCTTCACCTGAATCAGGCACGGACAAGTGAGACAAACCCGCTTGGTCTGCTAAATATAGCCAACACGGTACACGACCTTCATGCTTTTCCGCAGAATAGGGGATGAGGGGTAATTGAGCCAACCCCGCACGGTCCATCAATTTTTTCGCCGACTCAATCGACGCCGCCCGTTCACGATTGGTGCACTTGTCCGTCTTGGTCAAGACAATCATCACAGGCAAGTCGTGATACAGTAACCAGTCCAACATATCCATATCAGTAGACATAAACCCATGCCGTGCGTCAATTAATTGGACGACCATGTCAATGGTATCGCGATATTTCAAGTATTGTTGAAACGATTTATTCCAATCCGCTTGTTCTTTTTTAGAGACCTTCGCATAGCCATAGCCTGGTAAATCCACAAACAACCATCGACGAGGCACAGGAAAGGCTTCACTGCTACACTGAGCTTCATAAAAATTCATCAAGCGGGTTTTACCAGGGGTGTTGGAAGTTCTCGCCAAATTCTTACGCCCCAACATCGAATTAATCCAAGACGATTTACCCACATTAGAACGACCCACCATCACAATTTCAGGACGCCCTTCTTCAGGCGCGGGAGCCAAGGCTTTATTGGGGACAGAAATTAAAATTTGACTCTCATGAATCGTAATCGGACAGAGTTTAGCATGGAGATTCGCCATCATAAAAGAAGATCTCTTTTCTCAATAAAGTCTAAACGCAGACAAACGGATTCGGTTAATGGGTCAGTTGGAGATGTCCTGACACATCCACCACTTTGGCGACAAAGACAAAAACCAGATTCATGATCAACATCATAAAAAAGAGTCGCCAAAAAACCGCCTGTTGTTTTTCTTCAGGCTGAAACCGAGCGTACAAAGCAGGAATCGACACAAAAGGCATCAACAAAGTAGCGCCCATCCACGGGAGACTGCTAATGGCCTGCTGCTTACAGAAACGATTAATGGCCAACAAAAAAGCGACATTGGGAATCAACGCAATGGACCAAAACAAAAGGGGGTAATGCAAAGCAAGCATGACGGCCTCCTTAATCCTAGTGAACACCTAAAATATATGCCCCTAAGTAAAATTCAAACAAATGAATGACTTTAAAGCAAGCATTTTTTTCAGTGTACAACAAACGCTAAAAAATGTTACTATAGTAGTCTACTTTGTTTTATTAAAGATCAGAAAGAATCCTTCGCCATGCCTTTATGCTTAACTCCTTCCACCGTTTTAACCCGTTGGGTGATGCCACTGGCCTTGGCGTGCGTGCTTATCTTAAACAATAGTACTTCCATGGGAGAAACCCCTTCACACAAACCTTGCCCACTGTTACGTCAAACAAGCGCCACAATAGGAAAAAAGGTCTCTTCTAGACACGTCATTGTGACAGGAGCCAGCCGAAAAGACCCTCGCGTGGTAGAAGTGATCAACGTCATTAATGGACTGCTTCACGCCGCAGAAAATCGAGATATTGACGCGTTTATGAAATATTATGCCAACAATTACATTAGCGGAGACAACCTCAACCGTGCAGAACTACGCCAATTGATTCTTGACACATGGAAAGAATATTCGGACATGACCTATGAATCCACCTTGCTAGAAATTCGGGTCAATGGAAACTGGATTACGGTGGAAAGTGAAGACACCAGCATGGCCAAAAATATCCAAGCCCCCTTTGAAATGTTTGCTTCGGGGGTCCCTGTTTATTTACAATTTTTTGATGCCAAGAAAAACGATGGCTTACTCACCACACGTGCTCGGAACTTAATCTATTTGCGTAAAATCGGAGATGAATGGCGCATTGACAGTGACCAATCCCTTTATGAGGATGCCGTCTTACGTTACGGCAAGACCACGGGTCTTAACGCAGAAATTTCTGTGCCTGATAAAGTCTTTGCGGGGCAATCCTACACGGCGGCTGTTTCTGCAAGCTTCCCCCCAGATTCAGTGGCTGTTACCTCCGTCAATCGTTCTGAAATGGTGTATCCTCAAGCCTCTTTCGCAAGTGTTATGCGGCTCATGTCTCCTGCCGAAAACCGTTTAGAACGTGTATTCACCGCAAATACCCATAACCGGAATGAAAGGGTCAGCACCAGCCTAGGCTTACTAGAAGGCAAGCGAGTCGTCAATGCCAAAGGAGAACCCGCGGTGAATTTAACCCTTATTGGGGTCTTAACTTTTGTCAAACGAGTGAATGTCGCGGCCAAAGCCCCTGACGTCACACTGGATCAATTAAAAGGCGTGGTGAGTCGTTCCGCCAATGGAAAAATTGATTTAGAAAAGGATAGTCAAAAGCCTATAAAGAAGGAGCAAAAACACGATGAGTAAACGTTTTTTATTAATTATTGCCCCTGAACAATTTAACGATATCGAACTAGAAGAAACACGCAAGGCTTGTGAAGCGGCGGGCCATTTGGTTCATATTGCTTCCACCCAAACGGGAGAAGCCATCGGCATGCACGGCATGTTTGAAAATGTCGACGTGCTGGTAACGAATTGTTCCGCTCATGACTATGATGCCATTGCCATTATTGGAGGCTACGGCAGTGTTGCACACCTGTGGGAGGCTCAAAGCGTTCATGACTTGCTCCGTGACTTTCATGCCCAAAAAAAATTAGTCGCCGCCATTTGTGTGTCCCCCGTCGTCCTCGCCAAAGCAGGGTTACTCCAAGGATTACAAGCCACGGTCTGGGCCATGCCTGAATCAAAAGATGCCTTTAAGGCACATGGGGTTCATTTCTCTTCGGATCCCGTGGTCAAGGTCGGCAACATTATTACCGCCAATAGCCCTGATGCCTCCCCTGCGTTTGCTCAAGCACTGGTGGGCTACTTTGAAAATGCTTTAATTTAAATACTATAAAATATACTGGGTAGCATCTTTTTTTCTTTGCATGGTTTTATGACCATGATACAGAAGAAAGGATGCTACCCTATTATGATGAAAATTAATTTATTAAACTCTAGAAGTTCCTCACTCACTCACTCACTCACTCACTCACTCACTCACTCACCCGAAGCTCTCAAAAGACAAGTATAGAGTCCCTGATCTTTTGTACCATTTTTCACTTGGTCAATATACAGACTCCATTCTTGAAAATGGGTTACGCTGTATGCAACACAACAATAAAGAATCATACTCTTGTATTTTTGCCGTAGATCAATATAATTTTTCAAAAACACAGTGTAAACGTCAAGAACCTGAAGCCTGTAGTAAATTAGAGAGTTTGATTTTTTACATTCAAAATAAATTAGGACGAAAACAGCCAAGGGATCAAGGTTCAGATTCACTATCTTTATTTCGCTTGCACATAGAAGATAAAGATGACCTTCAAATCAGAGACAAAAGAATACATCATTTCCCGAATGAAGGTCGTTCTGAAGAAGAAAAAAGACGCTTATGCAATGAAACGTTGTATTCTCGTTCGGATTACGAGACACATCCAACCTTAGCGACAAATGGAAGAGTGGAGTTTCTTCTTTTTAATTCAATTCCTCCGGATCGTATAGAGCTAATAAATCAAGTGCATTCTAATGATTTACCTTCTGCAACAGAGTGTAAAAAACCATGGGTATTCGATAACAATCAAAAGATTTTGAAGGCTTTTGGTCTCGATCCTCGATCGAAGAATACTTGGTAAGTAGAATTATTTAGAGTCTTGCTCGAACAGAAGTGACGCCTCCCGACTTTAAGCCCCAAGTTATGTTGAGCCGGCTGAAAGTTTTGTTTCGCTCGTTGCGTGGATTACTTGCCTTTTTGCAAGGTCAGTACATCCTTACTTGGCTTGTAAGTGAGGTGTAAATCAAGGAGTTCCTGCTGGAGATTGTCCACCGGTACGAGCCAAATGTACTGATAAAGATACTATATCCAGTCGCTCATGCCACCCCTACGGCACTTGTTACTTGAATCCGCCAAACACTTTAATAAAAATACAACGGTAGAGCAAATAAATCAGGGTACAATTTCAACGTGAGTGTTTCTTTTTGCACCATACGCTTATTGTCTTGAAGGGTCAGTTCCACATAAATGGCATTGGGAAAACGATCAGGGTGGGACTTCAATAAAGGCATCAAAGCGATAGGAGCCAATGTTTTTACTTGAGCATCCTGCCGAGCAAAGACGTCTAATGACGTTTCATATTGCGTAACAAACTGCCGTTTTTGGTTTTGGGTCAGTTGCTTAATATTCGTCATCGCCCCCTGAGCTTCAGGATACCAAATGCCGTAATCGACTGAAATACGGGCCGTAACGCTTGCATTTAAAACCGCCTGTGTGGGGTCTGTATTTTCAACCTGTACCCTCGGTACAATCACCCATGGATGTGCTCCTCCCACCAAGCGCCAATGCGTCAACGGTTTCCACAAAGGCGTAGTGCTAGACGCTTCATAAAAGGCCTGCATGGCCAAGGCTTCTAACACCTGTGGGGTAGGCGTGGCATGGGGATGTTGGTAAAACCATGCCTGCTTAAGGTCATCATAACGTAAGGGAGAAAGCGCATCATAGACAAAGCCTGAATTTTGAGAGCCCATCCGCAGGGAAGCTTCCCCCAAAACAGGGGTCACCATAGTCAATAAAAACAGCATAAGCCCCACACGGCAGATCAAAACACTTCGACTGAAAGTGGCATAAAAAAAACGAAACAGCTTCATCGTATTTGACTTTTCTGTAGGACTAAAGGTGGGAGTAAACTCAAGATATTATCCTAATGAAATATCTTCTGGCAACTGAAGAATTTTAAAAATAGGACGCACGGCGAGACATTGCCCCGTTTGAGTGTCCACCGTAAAGCGAACCGCATTAATTTGGATTTGATGGTTTTTAGCCACCTCCATTTTCACCCATCCCAATTGAGTCATGCGATGCTGAGCCGCCAAGGGATCCATGCCAATCACGCTTTCATAGGTCCCGTTCATGCCTGCATCCGTCAAAAAACCCGTATGTCCATGTAAAATACGGGCATCATTCGTTTGAACATGGGTATGCGTGCCCACCACGACAGAAGCCCCCAATTGAGACGCATAACGAGCCAAAGCCCCTTTTTCAGCGGTGGCTTCCGCATGAATATCAACAAACACAATCGGCGTCACGTTCAATAATTGCGGCAGGCTATCTTCTAAGACTTCCCACGGAGAATTATAATTGGCCATGTAGACCTGTCCCAGCAAATTAAGCACGCCCACCTTCTGTCCCTTGACATCTACAATGCGGAATCCCTTACCTGGCACCCCAGACCCTGCAATATTGGCGGGGCGAATCAAGCGTTCTGCCTCATTCATAAAACCAAAGGAATCTCTGCGATCAAAGGTATGATTACCCCCTGTCAAGGCATGAAAACCATGCCCCACCATGTCTTGATAATGCTTTTCAGAGGTGCCTGCCCCGTGCGTTAAATTTTCCACATTCGCCATCAACATATCAGGCAGATCATCTAGCTCATGCTCTAAAAAATAATAGACGCCTTCTCTGCCTGGACGACCAACAATATCACCAAAGAACATAATATCGAAGGTGGGCATAAAAATCACTTTCTATAAAAAGCGTAACGATTGTTTTCATTATGCCTCAAAGCCACTTAAGATTCAATCATAGAAAACCATCTCCTAATATAAGGAGATGGTTTCAGCCTCTATTTTGTAAGAGCTAAGCGGTGGTATTGAGATAAGTCCCGACACTGCCCGCTTGCTTGTCTAACAATTTCTTATTCGACTCTTGCATGGCTTCGTACATTTTAAGATTCACCTGACGTTGCGACTGCGCCAAGATCATGCCCCGTTCTTGCAAGTACAGATTATTCATGTAACCCCCTTGGGCATAAGCACCTGGACCATCCAAGAGGCTGGGGTTATTCATCGCCACAGCACCTGCCTGATTAGACAAGGCAGCCATCTGTTGGGCCCCATTCATCAAGCCGTATTGGGCGTTCATCGTTTGAAGCATCGCAATTTGATTAAAAGCAGAAGTGGTTGCTAAGCCCATGACGATATCCTCCTTCTTTGAAAAAACCCTCATTCATCATACTACGTTGATTGTAGTAGTAAAGGGCTCATCTGTCAAGAGACTCTGTTCTTAAATAAATCTATCACCTTTAACGACAAAAACCCTCGACCCAAGGTGCCGAGGATTTTTGAATCGTATGGAGAACTATTTCGTTTTAACGAGGTCCCGCATAGCGAAAGGTGGGAACGGGATCCGGATAGACTTGTGAAGCGACTGCGTAAGCCTTTGGTGGGTAAGTCACTGGTGGGTAAGTCACTGGTGGGTAAGTTGGTGGCGTAGAGGGATCAGTCGGTGGAGTGGATACATAAGTGAGAGAATCCGTAGCATCGCCTTGTGGGGCAATCGGTGGTGGCGGAGATAGATTAGCCGGTGGAGCAGGTAAATACGTTAGAGCATTTGGAGCATCAGCCTGAGGCGCAGGTGCATAGTAGCCTTGCGGAGCAGGAGCGTAAGCCTGAGGCGCAGGTGCATAGTAGCCTTGCGGAGCAGGAGCGTAAGCCTGAGGCGCAGGTGCATAGTAGCCTTGTGAAGAGGCATAACCTGGTTGTGGTGGTGGATAACTAATAGCGGGATGCATAAAGCTTTGTGAAGGAGAGTACGCTAAATTAGGTTGCCGAATAGGGATCAAGGCATCATAACCAACGGGTTGACGGTAAATGGTATCATCACTACGGCCCAACATTAATTCCACCAAGCTATACACCGGCTGAGGCGATTGACCGACATATTGTGGGGCCATATAACCCAAGAAGCCATCTTGTCGAACATAGCTGTCATATTTGACGGGATTATATCCCACTTTAGGGTCATACCCTTTATAACGTGGACTACTGGGTATAATCTGTGCTTGTGGAGCGGGTGCATACGCTTGTGGAGCAGGAGCATACGCTTGTGGAGCGGGTGCATACGCCTGTGGAGCAGGAGCATACGCTTGTGGAGCGGGTGCAT
>JBIJBR010000164.1:0-4316 GCA_044345135.1 Vampirovibrionales bacterium | reverse complement strand
TTTAGAGTGCCTGAACTTAAAGGCCGTCCGCTAAAAAACAGGTAAACTATTATTTTTCGGAACCGATACTGGAGGAGGAGAAGGAATGATCGTTTTAGGGGCTGGAGTGTTTAGTTTATTTTGAAGCGTATTCATCTTCTCTTGAACTCCTCCTGATCCTGTGGCAGGTTCCCACGGCATAATATATCGAAGATTCACCTTCGCATCATTTTTCACAACGGAAAATCCCATGGGACCAGGCGTACATACAGCAGAAAGAGCACTCGGTTTCCAACCTTTTTTTTCTGTTTTAATCCCAACAAGCGTTTTTATCTCTTCCTTGCCATCCAATGTCTTCCCTTTTAGTGGTCTCAACACGTATCCTAAAGCCGTTTCAGTCTGATCTATTTTACGACTAACGGTCGCTTCAAAAGGCTGAGCGATACTAGGCATGAAGTTAGGATTGCAAATACTTATATGAGACACACCAATGCCAGACAGCATGTGGATTAACCCTCCACCTCCCAAAACGCCTAGTGCTTTTTGCCAAAACGGCAAAGCGCTAATCATGTTTTTTAATTTATTTTCAGGAAGTAGGAGTCGGCAAAGGCATCATTAATTTCCTTTATTTTTAGAGTAAGAAGGGTCAGGAAGGCTCCACAGGGAACCTGATACAGGGATAAAGCCCCCTCAAGGAGAAATGATGCGGGTGCTTTACACTTTGTTACATCACCCTTGCCCACACGCCCCCCCGATGGCTACGATACCTATGTTAAATGTGTAAATCTATTTGCTTTCACACAAACTGACCGTATGGGCTCTACTTCTTTTTAAGGTTTTGAAAAACGGCGGGTGGAGTCGTTTGCTTGGATTCCGCCACGGGCAAGGGCGCTTGAAATGAATCTGCCAAGGTCTCAAACGCCTCTGGAGAAAGGTTCGCCACCTGCCACACGCTTTCCTTCAATAGCCCAAAGCGCTCTGGCGTTTGTAGATACCAAAGGCCCAACAAGGCCTCAAAACTGGTGGACAATCGGTGCAAACCCTGCTGATGCTTACGCCCCACCGCAACCGTGACGTTTCTCGCACGCCGCAACAACTCTGCTTCTGCAGGGCTTAAATGGGGGAGCATCACGTTCAACAAGGTCACTTGAAAACGCGCACAAGCCAAACGACTACTTTCTTGATGAATCACCTTGACAGACGCCTTAGGGTGCTGGAGCAAGACCCATTCTCGCGCGAGTAATTCATAGACCCCGTCCCCCAAGTGAGCCAAAACCCTTGGGTGCAAATCACCAAAGGCATGAGGCGGTTGAAGAGGCAATTTAGGCAAAGCACGACCAAACAATTCAGGATATTCCACAGATTCAGAGGCAAAAGGTTCAAGAGGCAACATTTAAATACTCCCACGAGAAGAAAGCGTCGTCCATCCCCCCGCACGGTCCTCCAAGCTAAAGCCTTGTGCCTGCAGGCGGTCTCGAATCAAGTCACTGGTGGCAAAATCTTTGCTAAGCTTCGCCAAACGACGCGCTTCGAGCTCCGCCCATAAGGCCGCTTCTTCGGGAGCTTCCACCCCTATCATCACATGTTGGTCCAAGCCTGTGGCAAGCGTAGACGAGGAAAAAGACGAAAAGACCGCACTCATATCAAAGCCCAAGACCCATGCTTGATCCAACACCACGTTTAGCCACTTTTTGACGTGAGCCGTATCACGAGATTGACGCAATTGCTTAAAGGCAACACCCCATTCTGCCAAGGCTTTAGGGGTGTTCATGTCTTTTGCAAGGGCCTCACAAAAGGCGGGAGTAATCTCCACAAGACGCTCTAAAGTAGGCGGGTGCGTCGTCTGCTCCACACACCAGGCGGCCTCCACCTCTGCGAGGCTTAAAGCCGTCGCCAATTGCTGTAAGAGCTTATGAAAACGTGTTTTTGCCGCATTTAAAGCGGCTGGACTAAAGTCCACAGGCATACGGTAGTGATGCCCTAAGATAAAATAACGTAAGCTATTGCCGTCATAATGTTCTAGCAAATCTCGAACGGTAGAAAAATTACCTAAGCTTTTGCTCATTTTTTCTCCATCCACATTGACAAAACCATTATGCATCCATGTTTTAACAAAGGGATGTCCTGAACAACACTCACTTTGGGCGATTTCATTTTCATGATGAGGAAACATCAAATCCGCTCCCCCTGCATGAATATCAATTTGTTCCCCTAAGTTTTCAAAAATCATTGCGGAACATTCAATATGCCAACCTGGGCGACCAAAGCCCCAAGGCGAATCCCACCCATAGGCATTAGGGGTCTTCTCGACGTGTTTCCACAAGGCAAAATCGGCAGGATGATGCTTTTCGTTATTAATATCGACCCGAGCACCCGCTTGCAAGGCTTCAATGGGCTTTCGCGCCAAGCGACCGTAATGCGGCATGGACATGGTGGCGAAATAAACGCCATCCGCCGTTTGGTAGGCGTGCTTTTTTTCTAAGAGTGTGGCAATCATGCGTTGCATCGCTTGAATATGCGCGGTGGCCTTAGGCTCTTGTGTAGGAGGCAAGGTATGAAGCCGTTGCAAATCTTCATGAAAACGTTGGGTATAAAGTTGAGCAATGGCTTCAGGCGTACTTTGTGTTTCTATGGCGCGTTGAATGATTTTATCATCCACATCCGTTAAATTACGGGTGTAATTGACGTGATATCCAAAAAACTGGAGCGTACGAAAGAGAACATCCCAAGTCATATAGCATCGAGCATGACCCAAATGCGCATCATTATAGACCGTAGGGCCACAAACATAGAGCTTCACCTGACCCGCTTCAAGGGGTTCAAACGCTTCCAAACGCTTGGTTTCTGAATTGTAAAACTGAAGGGCAACCACGAAAAGCCCACTCCCTTTAATTTGAAGACAGTGCGTGAGCCTTCAGCACTTTTACTTTAGACAACGTTCTAGGAGAAGTTCTAGGCACTTCTATGCCGAAGGCCGCTGTTGCGGGAGATTCCAGTAGCATCGCACTAAATTGTGGCTGACTCTTCGGGACCCATACGGCCACACGAAGGTCTAATTCCCTCCGCTGAGCGTCAGACAACTGAGGTTCTAAATCCGCGATGCTTTTTTGAATACTCAAATCATTCACCAACGTCTTTTGTGCGACACGAAACCACTGATACGACAAGGCAGGATTCACGTCAATGCCTTTCCCGTTTAAATAAGCAAGGGCAAGCTGTTTTTGAGCATGGGCATGGCCTTGCAAGGCCGCTTTTTCATACCAATAACGGGCCAAGGTGTCATCCGCACCGCCGCCTTCCCCCGTGGTGTAAAAAGTAGCCAAGTAAAATTGAGCTTCCGCATCCCCCTGTTTGGCCGATTGTTCTAACCAATACCGTGCCTGTACCTTATTTTGAGGGACAAAGGCCACATGGAACTCATTTTCCAAAACCGTCCCTTGCTTAAAGGACATCCCCAAATAAAACTGAGCCTTCGGGTGCCCCCCTTTAGCGGCAGCATCCAAGCAGGCAAAGCCTTGGCCGTAATCTGCTTTTTGGCCATCCAAGGGAAACATGGTTTTAATACTTTGTTGATATTGCGCCTCTGCCCCCTCCGCCTCACAATGATAAGACAAGTAAACAGGGGGTTGATTCGCTACGGCAAGATGAGCGTCCATTTTAGGGGGACTCGAAGGAAACAAGCCCATGAATAGCGTCATTAAACTCATGCCCATGTAGTAGCATTCATTCATTGTTTCCATCTCCTTTCCGTCTACTTCAATAAGACTTTCATTCTACTACAGAACCCCAAATTTTAAAAGTCACCGCATCCCTCTTTATATGTATGGCTATTTTTAAATGTAACAAAATAATAAGCCATAGACTCCTCGCTTCATTATCAAGCTGGTGGCGTTAGAGACCTTTTCGCGGAAAAAGGTCTCCAACACCTCTAAATCCGTTCAAGGGGGGACGGGGTAGGACGCATTGCGTTTCTCCTCCCCTTCGTCCCCCCTTGAAAATCCCCCCTTCACGTCGAAAAAGTTTTGACTTTTTCTCTTGGGAAAGAAAACCGTTGGTTTCCTCTCCCAACCTCTCCTTCCTAAAGGAGTAGATTCACTTTGTGAATAAGAAGGTTTTTGTCCCCACCTCCTCGCATCATTCACAACCACAACGTCCGCAAAATGTCTCGGAAGCCTCGCATTTTTGCGTTGACGTCTGCTCTAAAATTTATCGTCATATGGTAAGGGAGTATCTTTTATTTATGACGGCTTTTAAATGTAACAAAATAATAACAATTGTTAATTTAGGTACTCTGTAATTGTTTATTAAGGCATAAGAAATAAATCCCCCGTTCTTCT
>JBIJBR010000122.1:0-5342 GCA_044345135.1 Vampirovibrionales bacterium | reverse complement strand
ATAAAGGTTGAGACGGTAAACGACGGATGCTACGCTTTAAGCGTTTCAATGCGGACGTCCATTTTAAATGATTCATCTCTAATTGAGCGGTATGAATGACAATACTACTTAAAAACGCATAGTTTTGTACACGGTTGCATTGTTCTAAGACAAGTTCATTCGGGGCTTTACACAATTCACTGGTGAGGAGTTGTAAAATAGCCATAGACGCCTGTAAGCTCTGTTGAAAAACGGGGACTGAAAGATTTAAGACTTCTTGTACGACGGTTTGTAGAGACAACTCGGTTCGCTTCCAAAAGGTCAAACATTTTGACTTAACCCCTGTCGGGAAAGCCGCTTCATAAACAAGCTGCTGCAAATGCCACGCGTGCTGTTGTAAATGCGGGAAACGATCAGGAACCTTTAAGTGTTTTAAATATTTTTCTGCCAAGTGATACTGAGCCGAAAAGCTGTATAAATGCGCCAAGCTTAAAGATACGGCCCACTGGAATGAGTCTTGTGTATGAGACGTTGCTGGGGTATTTAAAGATTTAAACGCATAATAAAACCCAAGCTTACTCTCTCCATATAAAACGTAGTATAAGGCTAAAACGGCATCGCCTGCTTTGCTGTTGTATGCCTGTTCCTTCACAACGCTGAGTTTATTCTTGGCGTCATGATGATCTATTTTTATATTCCAATGAGACATAAAGGCATCCAAGTGAAGCAGCAAATCTTCAAGACTGGAGCGCTTTTCGTCTTTTGAAAGAAAGAAGGTGCTTGGTTCGCTAGGCTGAAGAAACAGGGCTTCTAACTTTTGAAGGTCGCTTAAATAGGACATGGGTCACGTATCTCCTCAGCTAAATACGGTGAAGCGCTTTGGCTTCCTACATATGATGTATCGAAACCTTTTCCTTTTTCTAAAAGGCCTGTCATGATTTGTTACAGTCTTGGTCGGTGGGCTGATGTCTTGGTATTTCTCCTTGCCTTAGGGTTTCCTCTCACGAAAGATGGTGCTACAATGAAGCGTATGTTTAAATTTCTCCAACAAAAACTGACCCCTTCCAAGCATAAGGTCTTACAAGTTTCTAAAAATTTTGCGGTGCCTCTCAATGACTTTGTCTCAACGGGGGAGCGTGACGCTATTTTGGCTTCTTCAGGGATGGGAAAATCCTATTTAACGGGCGTTATTTTGGAAGAAACGCTCGAAAATGGAACATTGGTCTGTATTATTGACCCTGAAGGGGAGCATTTCACCTTGGCAGAACGTTACCCCTGCTTGATTATTGGGGGGGAACATGCCCATGTGCCTTTTGATCCAGCCGGTGTTGATTTATACATTGAAGCCATGATTACCACAGGGCTTTCGACGATTTTTGATTTGTCCGACTATATTGATACTGAACAACAAGACCATTATGCGTTGATTGGAGACGCCCTCTTTCGCCTAGAGCAAAAGTACCGCCGTAAGGTTCGTTTGGTGGTTGAAGAAGCGCAGATTTACGCCCCACAAAGTGGCTTGGGGGGAGGATCTAAAAAGAAGAATAAAGGCTTAGATGCCATTACCGTTTCGCAACGTATTGCCAAACGCGGAAGAAAACGTGCTTTAGATAGCCTATGGGCCACACAGCGTCCCGCCAGTTTAAGTAAAGATATTTTGTCCCAATGTAATCGGTTTTGGTTTGGGGGCATTACCTCTGAACTAGATTATAAAGCGATCAAACCTTTTTTAACCGAAGCAGGCATTAGTTTTCAGGACATTAAGAGCCTCCAACCAGGAGAGTTTTTTTTCTACGCCAAGGGTGAAACCACACGTATTAAAGTTCGTAAACGCTATTGTAAACATGCAGGAGCAACACCTGACGCAGGAATGACCTTCACCCCCGCCACCGACAAATCCTTAGAAGCGGTTATGGGCAATTTGGCCAAGAAAATCGAAACCAAAGCGGAAGAACTTCGTTTAGAACAAAGTGAAATCGAACGTTTAAAAGAATTACTGCGTAAACAAGAACGTAAAATCGAACAATTACGTGAAGAATTAGAACGTGAACGTATGGCGACTAAAGTCATTGAACGTTTAGGGGGTAATGGATTGCAAGCGACAGGCGAAGCGTTGGCCGGGATGGATTTTTCAGAACTGGCTGAGCTCGAACAGGCCCATTTAAAGCGACCGAAACGAAGTCGAAAAACCAAAGATTCTGGGGAAGTGGCCCAAGCAGCGAGTGATGTGACGCTTTCCACTTGGCTGGAGCCGGGGAAAATTCATTTCTCGTCTAGCTCTCTGAATACGGGCGCTTGATCATGTGTGTCACGGTGACATCACTGGTGTTATAAGTAATGGCGCCACTAGAACTTTTCGAAACCGCCAATAAACTTACCCCAATTAGACCACGGTCCGTTTTAATGTCGTAACCAGGGATTAAATTATCCAGTCGTATAATTTTGATTTGATTCGCCACCATCGGGTAATCAATATACGCCAAACCATTCCCGACGGCCGTTTCATTTTGACAAATCGGATACACCCGTAAATAATCTGACGTCGTCAAAGACGCGCCAAATTCTACACTATAGCGATAATTGGAATTAAGCATATTGGCTTGAAACGTATTAGACGAAGCGGGCATAACGAGACGAACATTCGTATTGGTTGTCGGTTCTTTGTCGTCTTTGGTGAATTTCATCCCGGTTCCCAACACACTGTTCGGATCAGTAATCGGATTGACCAAAGTTGCAGCGTAATCAAAATAATTGCCTTGCTCTATGGTACTTACTGTAATGAAGCCTCCCCAAATATTATCATCTTTGGGTTCAAATAAAGTCAAATCCGCATTCATCAGAAAAAAATCAGTCCCTGTACCTGTGTAGGCGGTTTCGGTACTAT
Organism: Vampirovibrionales bacterium; assembly: GCA_044345135.1. Lineage (GTDB taxonomy): Bacteria > Cyanobacteriota > Vampirovibrionia > Vampirovibrionales > JAJTHC01 > JAJTHC01. Next base: position 2,479 of record JBIJBR010000122.1, on the reverse strand, counting down.
TGGCACGATTCACCGTAGAAGTGAGCGAAGCCGTGGCGTAGCTGGCCGCATCCGTTGCGGTGGGGACAGGAATACAAGTCACGTCATTATATTTAAGGACTTGAGTCGCCCCATAATTATGACATTCAGTAGTTAAATCCATTTTACGTTGAAATTGCCGATAAATCGTTGTGGTGTTCGCATCTTTATACAAGGTTAAATCTGCAATTTTAATGTCAGAATATTGGGCTTGAGAATAGACATTCAATTGATAAAAAAGCTTTTTATTATTCGCATTATTACCAATGGCAATTGATTTTTTAGTGCCTGTAATATCAAATTGTCGTTCCACATCTAAACGATAAAAATCAATGCCATTAAGAATTTCATTAACGGCAATATTTTCAGCCCCCATTTGGGTGGCGTCTAAATTGCTAGCAATAATGCTTTGTACCCCTAAAAGCAACGCGGAAAAAGCCAAACCAAAAAAGACCAACGACAAAGACACCTCAATCAGGTTAAAGGCCCGTGCTTTAGTCGAATCATATTGTTTGGCAAGTAAAAACATGCTGTGCTTCCTTTTAAGATTAAGACAGAAAGGGTAAAATAATCTTAATCATTTTTATAGTGGTCATAAAAAGTCTCTTCATAATCTGAAACGTTTACCCCTAAAGCGGTGGCGTTTCTTTGAGCCAATTCATAGGCGGTTTCAATACGTCCCGTTTGTTCATCAATATGGAGTAAAACGAGATCTGAATTGGCCTGCACGCCCAATGTGGTTTTAGGAAAGTCTGAAATCGTACCGCCTGGTAAGACTTCCATCAATAAAAATTCTTTATTGCTAAAACCTAAAGCGGTTAAGACACCTAACTTAGTCGACAAAGCTGAAATTTGATGAGGATACAACCAGACGCGAATATTCCCTGGATATTGAAGGTAAGACGTCGCATCACTGGCTGGGGCAGGTGTGGTTCCACTCCAAAAGCTTGCCATGGTGTCGTAATTTTTAAGAAAATTAGGCACCCCATTCGCGTCATTGCTTCGGTTACCATCATTATTTAAATCAATTTGTGAGGGCGTCACACCGTATTGTGCCACGAGACGTTCGTAGACATTGGAGAGATGCGTCACATAGGTATCCACTTTTTTTGCCAAGGCGGTTTCAGATTCATCAGGACGAATTAAGGCAATACTCATGCCCACTAAAAGCCCTAAAACGGCTAAAGAAGATAAAATTTCAACTAAGTTATACGCCGCATACCTTTGATTCAACACAAAAAATCCCTTATGAATGATTACATCCTGCTTCATCTTAAGGCTTTGTCGACACAAAAGCGTCAAAACTTGACAGATGCCCTGCAAATGCTTGAATTTTGTTACATCCCAGATGGCTCATAAAGAATCCTTTTCATGGACTTTATAAGCCTTTATGAGATAATGGAGTCTATCTATTATTTCATGTAAAGGAAACGCTTTCATGAGCGAAATTAAAGCTTTCAATAATGTGATTGTCGTCGGTTCACAATGGGGAGATGAAGGCAAGGCCAAAGTCGTTGACATGTTGGCCGAAAATGCCGATGTCGTGATTCGTAGCCAAGGGGGATGCAACGCAGGGCATACCGTTAAATTTGAAGGCAAAACGTTTAAATTTCATCACCTTCCTTCAGGCTTACTTTATGCAGAAAAATGGTGTATTATCGGTTCAGGTGTGGTCATTGCGCCTGAAGTGCTCAAACAAGAATTGTTGGATATTCAAGCACAAGGCTATTCAACACAAAACCTTAAAATTTCTGAACGCTGTCACGTCACGCTTCCTTATCACATTGAACAAGACAAACGCCAAGAACTTCTACGAACAGCAAATGCGCCTGCCTCTAAAATTGGAACGACGGGTCGAGGCATTGGCCCCACTTATATGGATAAAGTGGGACGCTTAGGCATTCGAGCGGGGGACTTACTGGAATCTCCAGAGGTACTACGTCAACAAATCGAACGGATTGTTTCTGAAAAAGGCTTTTTCGAACAAGCCAGTGTGCCTTATTTACTCACGGTTTGTGAAGAATATCGACAAATCTTGGCGCCTTATATCACCGACACCGTCGCCTTATTACAAGAGGCCTTGTCTGAAAACAAGCGCTTATTATTTGAAGGGGCCCAAGGAACCTTGTTGGATGTTGATTTTGGGACCTATCCCTATGTGACCAGTTCTAATTCGACGGCAGGGGGAGCGTGTACAGGGACAGGGGTGGGACCTTCTAAGATTGATGCCACCTTAGGCGTCATGAAAGCCTACCTGACTCGAGTAGGAGAAGGGCCTTTTCCAACTGAACAGCACGGTGAAGCGGGTGCTATTTTAGGCGAAAGAGGACAAGAATTTGGCACCACCACAGGACGCAAACGCCGAACGGGTTGGTTTGATGCCGTGGTCGCGCGCTACGGGGTGGATGTTAATGGATTAGACGGTATTGCTTTGACAAAATTGGATGTCTTGGATACCTTT
>JBIJBR010000119.1:0-5420 GCA_044345135.1 Vampirovibrionales bacterium | reverse complement strand
GTTTTTTACTGAACTGGCGTCGCTTGCGGGGAGTATTATTCGTATTGATGTGTCTATGGCCCACCCTCAATGCGGCATGGGCCTGTCGTATGGTAACAATCATTCAAACAGAGGTCCAACCCCAACGAGTCCAAACGTATTGGCTTAGCGACAGTCGTTCCCTTTTACATCAAGCGCACCGCACGGAGCCTTTTTATCAACTAGGGGGGCAAAGCTTAAGCACCAATTTAGTTGATGGCGTTGTCCCGACGGTGGATGGGGCAGGACTGGTCGGCTTTGATGAAACGGCTCATTTTTTACCTGATTTATATTACCGCCAAGTGCCTTCTTTGTCGGAGGATTCTCAAGCTTTTGTCAAAGCCAGTGACGCCTTAGGCCAAAAAGCCACGGTACTGTTAGGGCATGTTCGAGCCAAAACCTCAGGGGATTTAAGTGTCGATAATAACCACCCCTTCGTGGTCAAGGTACATGACGGAGCAGGGGGTACATGGGCGTTTATGGCCAATGGCGGCACGAATATTTCCGAGCAAGACTACCGAAAACGCATTAAAGATCTTCGTTTACTCAAGGCCCACCCACCAGGAAGCCCCTTAACGGATTCTGAAAAACTATTTCATGTCTTACTCCAACCCGTATTACCCCTCATTGAATCTCCTTCAAAAGACGCTCAAGGGCTAAATAAAACGAACCTAGAGGAAATAGCAGGGACACTGTCACGAACCTACGGAACCATTCAAGGCAAAATCCCCCCTAAGGTGATGCGTCCTTTCGTGAATGGGGGAGGCTATGCTCAGGGGAATCAAGCGGATTTATGGGACGCCGAAAGTTTATTTTTACGCTATACGCCTAAGAATTGGGTCATGAGTAATGGAGCGTTTACCTTTGTTTTTGTCCATGGGTATGATCAATGGTATCAAGTGCACTATGATAAAAATAAACAGGCCACGGCGATTGCTTTTGCCAGTGAACCCACCAATTTGAAAGAATACTATAGCCAAGGCGAACATTTTTCGCCTCAAGAAAGCCGTTGGCAACAGCTTCCGCAGGATTCTTTAACCGTGGTCTACAAGGAAGGATCCACTCTACGAATGCGACTGTTCCCCGTGGTGATTCCACAAAGGGCTTACCCTCAGGTGCATGTGTATCACCCTGAAAAAGAGAAGACTCACGGTAAGGGGCCAGGCATTGCGGTACCTGCTCAAGAGGCTTTGATTAAAGGATGTCGATGTTAAAGCCTTGTCACGTCAACCGAGAGGGACAGGTGTAGGCGTTTTCTCATCCTGCTTTTTTCTTTACAGGGCGCTTTATTTTTCGGAAGTCTTGGCATTAATTTCGCTTGATTGGCGTTTAAGCTTTTGTGTCCTTTTATTTATTCATAGTGGTTGCCTTATTTGTGGTCTAACACAAGACGCAACGTTCAATGGTGGATCTTCACGCGCATGCAATTATCGTCTTACTCATCTTCATCCTCACCCGTTTTAGGCGCTTTGCCAAAACGTGCTGTGGTGTTGCAACGACAAGGCCTGCAGTGGAAGCCACCCCCTCACTGGAACTTTGAACATATTGAATATCGTGGGTCTATGCTCTTAGCGTTGGCCTTTGTTCCCTTATTGCGTTATACCCAAGACACCCCTGAAGATAAAAATGCTCTGTTGGCTCGTGATTTGGCAGCTTTGGGATCAGCGACCTGCTTGTATTTGTTTATGCAAAGTGTCTTGTCCAATGGGGTACATGCCTTGGCAAATCCCAAGGTGATGGCTAAAGTCCCGACAAGCTTGAAAGGTTTTGCCAAAGCTATCGCTGCGGATGCCAACCAGAATCCGCATAAAAATCATTTTTTTAGCTATATTCCTTCGCAAATTATTTCTTTGACCACCTCCGCTTTAGTGGGTTCCTTTATTGGTAATCAAGCCATGCAACATTTAAAGCATATTCAGCAGTGGATGCAAGCCCCAGACAAAGTAGGCTTTATACAAAACGCATGGCAGTCTCAAGACGAAGCAGATAAAAAGCGGGCATTGATTCAAAACACTGTGGGGGGGATTGGTTTTTTAGGCCTGCTGCCTTTATCTTATTGGCTGCTCCGTCACAAAACCCCTAAAGTAGAAATGCTACTACCTGAGCGTCCTGTTCCTAAAAAGGCTTCGAATCGCGTACTCACCTTAGTCAATCGAGACTTTCCTGCCGTGGTGAGTGCTTTGCTCGGAGGACTGGGATTAGGGAGTTTAGCAGGGGCGACTTTAGCGGATGCTCATCAAATACCCCCCAAAAAAAAGGTCGCTAAAGGGACGTCTCAGGTAGAAAATAAAGCCGCCGAAGACCACTCCCTAAAAGGGGAACTGAAACACGCTTTTTTTCATGCCAGACGGGATGAGTCAGGCGAAGTGGAATTCAAGCTTAGAGCCCCTGCCTTAGGCATTGCGCTGCTTGCAACGACTTATATGGGCGTTGCTTTAACCGCCTTAGGCTATAGTCTCAAGCATCATAATAATCCCAAGGCCTTAGACAAATTGTATAATTATGAGCAAGCGTATCACGTGATGCGGTGGTTACTGCCGTCTTTGATTTTACCCAGCATCCGCTATGCGAGAGATCCCAAAGACAAGCGAGATGAATTTTACATTCGAGATTTTACGTATACGTGGTTAGGCATGGTCATTTATTGGACGACCAAGGTCACCGCATTAAAAGCCATTCATCACTTTAATTGGGTGGGTCTTCCCAAAGGGGTAAGCGACCCAAAACAAATTGAAAAAATTAGTCATGGGGCAAGGAATTTAATGGCCGCGAGTATGGCCATGATCGCACAAACGGCCAGTAATGGCTTATTGGCGCCGCGGTTTTCCCATGATTTTGTCCATTATTTAAACACGCCCACTCATACGTCTAATTCTCAAAAGTCCGAAACTCACAAAAATGAAATTCAGAAAGACGCCTTGACTAATGAACCCACGTCGACTGAGGCAATCCTTGAAAATAAAGTAAAGCGGTCAAATCATTAAAACGAACGATACAACGACTCTGAGCCTGTACAGAAGGCTTTGCATGAAAGGCCACCCCTAATCCACTGGCCTGAATCATTTTTAAGTCATTGGCCCCATCCCCCAGCGCTAAGGTGGCCTGTAAAGGCACGTTTAAACGCGTTGCATAATAGTGTAGGACCTCTAATTTAGCGTCTTGCCCTAAAATAGGGGGACATACCTGACCTGTAAATAAACCTTCTTCCACGGCTAAGTGATTCGCTTGATGCGTATCCATCCCCAATTCTTCGCACAAGGCTTCTGTAAAAGGGGTGAAGCCTCCTGAAACCAAGACATTAAAGCTACCTTGTTTTTTCATGGTTTGCATGAGTGTTCTGTCCCCCTGCATACGTGGGGTGGATTTTAACACTTGATGGACCGTTTCATAAGGCAAGCCTTTAAGTAAGGCCACACGTTGTGTTAAAGCATTTTCAAAATCCAATAGACCATTCATGGCCGCGGTGGTAATACGAGAAACCTCTTCTTTTCGTCCAACAAAGTCCGCCAATTCATCAATACATTCCCCCTCTAACAGGGTGGAATCCATATCGCTTAACACTAAAGACTTCACTCTAGGAAATGAGGCGTCCACAGGGTGCAAAGACCAGTCCAATTGAAAGCCGTCTAAGGCGTCTTTGACCAAATGAAACATGCCAAAAAAAGCACAGGGTTCTTCCAACGCTAAAGTGAAGTCCCACGCGGTTTCCTGAGTGTCACTGAGGCAATCGACCTGAATGACGTCTAAGGGCATAAAATAACGTAAGCCTTCAACCAAGGTACGGATATTTTCGCTACGTACGTATTCCCAGCGCTCTGTGGCACTTCGATGAGGCTGCCAGCGTAAAGCGGACTGACCTTGAACGATGGTTAAAATCCACTGAGAATAAGGCACGTCCCAATCAATGGGCGCTAAAGGATTCATGCTCATCACGCCAAGACATCCTGTGCCACATTTTTTTTAGCTTCTAAAATAGCCAACCAAGGGGTTCGGCCTTGGGTTTGAATGGCAGTATGGACATCAAAATCCATGCACCCAAAGCAAGGAGAATGACAGCAGGTTTTATCTGTTTCAATGGTGAAGGTATCCACCTCTTCAGGGCGAATCGGTAAATGTTGATACAGGTGAGTCATCAAAAGCGCTTCACGCTCAGGCGTCCACGTTTCATTTTCGATTAAGGTAATCCCCAAACGAACTTGGCTTTGGGGAATTTCTCGACTTTCGTTGGGCGTAAGTGTGGGGAGTTGGACGTGACGCTTAAAATAGCGCGCAAACCAAATACGCTGGATCCCCAAACGGGCTATAAAATCGGGATTATTGAGCTGTGCTAAATCTAAAAAACCGTGCCCTAACGCATAAGCCAATTGTTGCTCTGCATCAAAGGCCACTTCAGTGGCAATACGGTATTCAAAGTCACAGACATGCTGCGCATAAGGGGTTTCTAAAAGGGGATGAGGGGAAGAAGCACTCACGATTTTTTAAATTCCTATTGGATAAATTTGGATTTATATTGATTCATTCAGCTCTCATTATAAAAGGAACAGACGCTCCTGTCGACTGAGTGTTTATTCGCCACTCTTTCATAGAACCGTGGCTTGTGACTTTTATGCTTTTGTGAAATAATGGCTCTGTGGTTTTGAATAAAAAGGAATCCCCCCATGTCTGTGATGCACACCAATATCGCCAGTGACTTAAATGATCAAGTGGACAACCGCTACGAATTAACCCTTCAAATTGCTGATTTGGCCAAGCGTTTGATGGATAGTCAACGGGAACGCCGTAAGCAAGATCCGTTCGGAACAGAGGCGCTTACTTATGATGATGAGAAAGTCATTTATCAAGCCTTGGTGATGAAATCGAGTGAAATTGACTTGGGTGATGGTCTCATCGGCTAACCCCTTCTTCAAAAAATCGCTTATGAGGTAGCGTTTTTTTCTACAGAGGGTCTTCTTCTATCTATTTTGGAATGATACAGAAAAATCTTTAAATACGCTTGCCTGTTAGGGTGTAATTATTCTTTGTCTTAGGATTCGCGTCGGGGTCAATTTCAATTTCAATCGTTTCATTTTCAGAATCAGGAGTGGCCTTTAAGACTTGAGAACCCTCCTTAGGGGCTTTAGGCACTTCAAAGGTATAAAGAGGCTCCCCTTCTTCCGCAAAATAGAATTTTTTAGGGTCTTCATCGGAAAATCCAAACAAGGGTGTGTCCTTTTTTGCAGGGGAGCGAGTCTTAAAATTTACACCCAAACCAAGGCAGGTATTGTTTGTACATTTCTCGACAGAAGCCCCCATTTCAAAGCTAGAAGGTTGAGGCCCAAAATTGCCTTGGATTTTAAATAGAGCGGTAGTATTGGCGTTTTCAAAAAAAGACATGTGTTTCGACTTTCTTCAGCAAGCGTAAA
>JBIJBR010000117.1:0-5461 GCA_044345135.1 Vampirovibrionales bacterium | reverse complement strand
TCATGCTCTTATTTTACGTCTGATAATATGTATTATGTTGCGCAGCGTTGTTTATCATTTTTTAAGTATTAGTTAAAGGCGTGTGAAAATAAAACTAAAAAATAACAGCCCTTACTTTTAGAGTCTCCCCTTTAAAGGGAGAAAATCTTAGACAAAAAATCGATACAAGGCTTTTTTATGCTAAGCTATGTAAAGAATTGAGGTGCTTTTGATGTCTATTCTACTCATCGACAATTACGATTCTTTTACTTTTAACTTGTTTCAAATGGTACAGGCACTTAGTCCTACCCCTGTTCTTGTGGTGCGAAATGACGAAAAAAGCGTAGAGCAACTACTCGCCACGGCGCCTAGTAAAATTATTTTATCACCAGGACCAGGACATCCTGATATCCCTAGTGATTTTGGGATCTGTCGCGCCCTGATTGAACGGCAAGCCGAACATCAAATCCCGATATTGGGCGTGTGTTTGGGACATCAAGGATTGGCCAGTGTCTATGGGGCCAAAGTTATTAAAGCCCCCGCCATCGTTCATGGCAAAAGCTCCATGATAGACGTCCTAGATGAAAGCTGCCCCCTGTTTAAAGGCTTGGAGCGTCCTTTTCAAGCCATGCGATACCATTCCTTAGTGGTAGAAGAAGCCAGTCTCCCTGCCACCTTACGCGTGACCTGTAAAGATTTAACCCATGGCTTAATTATGGGACTTCAACATCACACGGATTGCCCCGACGCGTTGGCATGGATTCTTCAAGAACAGTGTCTCAACGCTTTTTTAGAGGGAACGGCTTCCCCTGAAACGCTTTTGGTACAGTTAAGCACCTTACACCCCGATGCCTTAAATACAGAAGTTTTGCTTCATCTGCATCACGCAATTTGGCAGCGACAAGTGCCTGATTTTCAAAATTTTGCTCACAAGCCTACCGTTTTGCTCGATACCTGCGGAACAGGAGGCAGTGGACGTTCTGGATTCAATACTTCTACCAGCGTGGCCTTTATTCTCGCGAGCATGGGAATTCCTGTGCTGAAATTTGGAAACCGCGCCGCGACGTCCGCTTCAGGGAGCTTCGATTTTTTAGACGCCCTAGGGCTAAAGACCCCTTTAGCGAATCATCAGGTCTTCCCCTTATTTGAAGCAACGGGCTTGTCCTTTTTAATGGCCCCGCAAGTCTACCCTTTTTTAGCGGCTTTGGCCCCTTTTCGTAAAGCTTTGGCTCACCCGACCGTCTTTAATTACTTAGGGCCGTGCTTAAATCCCACCTTACCCACGCACCGTATTTTGGGCTGTTCACATGCGGGACTCCTCGCGCCTTTGGGGGAATTATTGAGTCAACCCCTCTTTGAGAATCAATATACGCTACTCGTCCGTTCGCAAAACGGTTTAGATGAAGCGGATCCTCAAGACACGACCAAAGGCCTGTACATTCACCCAAATACTCGTCAAAAACGCCCGCTCGTTCTAGAAATGTCCCCTTGGTCGATTCCAATGACTCCAGACCCCACCCCCGAAGACTTCAGTCCCCCAGCCAATGCGCTTCGGTTTTTAAGACTCATTCAGGGTAAAGACACCGAAAGTGTAATCTATGGACAGGTGCTGTATAATACGGCCTTGGCGTGGCAACTTTTGCATCCAAAAGAATCTTTAAATAGCGCGATGGAGCGAATCAAAGACGCCTTAGTTAGTGGGCAAACACAGCGCTATGTCGAACATTTTCAGTCTACGCTTCAGCGCTCTGCTTAAGGCGTGGGGGCTTTATCAGCGTTTTGGGCCTCTATTTTAGCTTTTATCTTTCTTCGTTGGTTACATGCCCATGTTATGAGTTGCTCCCTATTCGGAAAATCTAAGTTTGAAAGAGTATCATAATGCTCTGGTTGTAAATACTCTAGAGCTCCTTCTAGTCCATATTCATCAATTATTTCTTTTATATAGGCGGCTCTGTTATTACTTGCGAGACTCAATTTAATCTCGGGCTTTGGAATATCTAAAGCTTTCAATAAGTTTTCTATATCACGATAGGGAAGCCTTAAACGATTAGTCCCTTCTGTGAATGAGAGATTATTCTCATTACAAAATGCAACAAAAGACTTCAACCTGTTTGCTAAAGAACCTTTCTTATGTCCTGCGTCGTGCAAGGTTTGTAAAATAATTAAACGTTTTTCAATGTTGTTATATGAATAAGGGGTTAAAATGTTCATTTGCATTAAATATCTACTTAGTGTGTTTTCCTGTAATGGTGTATTTTGCTCCCTCCATAAGGCTAATATCTCATCAGTGCTGAGTGTCGTGACACGATAGGGTGTTGAATCTCCTGAAAAATATTTTTCTTCTATATGGTCCTTAAGTAGTATTTCCAATGTTTTTTTTGTTTGAATACTTTGCTCTAATTCTACTCCTATACGAGTACCTGCAGTCTGTATCATAAACCTAGAGATACTGGATTGATTCAGTCCAAAACGCTCTGCAATTTGGTGATAGGTTATACCTGCATCATGATAGGCTTTAATTAAAGGCCCCGTGAGTTGCTTTAAGGGACCCGCTTTTGTCTTGATATAGGGCTTACGTAGTTCCCCATTATGACGAATAAAATTCTTCACCCACCATGTGACATCAATACTATCTTCTAAAGACGAAGCGCTTTTAGGATCCTCTTGACCTTTAAGGCCTGCTTGAAAGGTAGTCAACCAAGGTGTAGAGCTGTTTATTTCTTGAAGTAAAGGTGAAAAAGGAACTGCGACAGGAGGATTATTACGGTTCTTCAGTATCCCCATTTGTATTAAAATCTCATTGGGGGCATCTTTATTTTTGGAAAGAGTAATTTCATCATAAAAAGGTGTATTTTTTTCTAAGGACTTCATTAGCTTGTCCATGATACTTCGATACAGATAAGATGCTTTGACGATAAGATCGGACTCTGGTATAGAATTTAAAAAGTCGGCGGACAGTCCAAAAGCCTCTAAACTCGTAGTGATTTGACTATTTAAGAGTTCCGCTGAGATTTTTTTCTGTTCAAATTGTGTTTGAAGTTGTTTTATTTGCTCTTTGATCACTTTATCGAGGATGATATGGCTGGGATCGGTGAGTTGCCCCCCGTCTCGTTGCGTCTCCCCCGCAGGAGGGGACACACGTTGGGGTGAAGCAGAAAAAACAGGAAGACGAAAATAGGTTTGCATCGAAGGAACTCCAGTAGTGTAGAAAGAAACAGCAAAACGACTTAAAGCATTTATGTTTATATAAAACAGCGTCAATCAAATTTTGTGCGGGGTTTATCAAAGGTCTAGGGGAATGGAGGGGCTTGCATTATAATGTCCCTATGAACGCTTACGATTCTTTCCCCCCTCATATTGTCTTAGATGCAACGGCCACCCCATTGGCTTTAAAAACAGGGACGCTCAGTCGTGAAGATTGGCGCTTAATGTTGATTTCGCTCCATTGGATTCACGAACGCTATGCCCAGCACCCTGAAAATGCGGGACAAATTCATTGGACCAGTCAAGAGCTGCAAGGCTTTATCTTCCTGTTACAAACGCACCCTAAAATTATTCGTCAATGGCGACAATCGGACCCTTGTTTGGAAGAACTTTTACATGATTCCCCAGTATCCAAAGGCATTTGGCAGGCCTTTCGTCAGCTTGAAGCGCAGTCTATTTGTGACGTCACGAAACTTCCTTTTTATTTGAAAGATCGCTTATATCCCTTAGAGCGATATTTAAAACATCGTGCCACGGGGTTTGAATTGGCGCGTTTTACCAGTGTTTCGCAAGCCCCCACGCTGATTCATAGCTTAGGGCTCCCGATTTCCCCAGAACATGCCCACGGAGTGGATGTCATTACCCTAGCGGATTTATCCATTCTTAAGCATAAACCCCATGCTTCTAGGCCTCATGTGCTCGAAAATCAGGCGCTACTGCGTCAACAATTAAATTATCTGAATGAAACGCATCGTATCATCACGTGGGATTCAGGTACGGCGGAGGCTTTATTAGAAGCAGTCCCCTACCTCGATGCCGAACAAATTATTGTGGCGCCTCCCTGTTGGTTTATGGAAATACCGCCAGTATTGATACAGGACAAGCAAACAGATATCTCTGATTTATTAGACGCGCATTTTACAACCTGGTGTCAACAACATGATTGGCACGCGATTGCGCCTGTCGAAAACAGGCCTGATATAGTCGTTTCTGAAGCCGAAATGGTACTCAATACGCTTGAAGACGCCTTACCGATCAGTGAGGATCTTATGCAAGGTTTATTGGAGTTGACGCAGGATCCAGATATTGAAGTACAAGTGTATTATGAAGAAAACGAAGAAAAAATAAAGTCTATTTCTATTGAATCTTTAGCAAAAGAAAATAAAGAATTAGTAGATGAAGCGGTTTCGGATTCTATAGCCGCCATTCCAGTCAAGCAGACCCCTGAATTTTTGATTCTTTCTTTACAAGACGCGGAACATGAAGATTTTGAAAGCACCTTAAGTCTGGCCTTTATGGGTATTTTAGATGCCTTGAGCTATTTGCCCGATCGTGCAGATCAGGATCAAGCCGAAGGCATAGAACGTTTGGCAGTGCATTTATTGAAACATAATACGACGGCCTTAAAATATCAATCCCAACGGCGTATTTTGGTCTTCTATCGCGTGGGCGGTTTTCAGCAGGCCTACGAGGCCCTAAACCAACACGCGTTGTATCGCTTTGTCAAAGATCGCGTTTGCCTATTACCTTCAACGCCTTATAATAAAGCGATGATGTATCCCAAAGGGTTGGCGTTTTGTGCTTGCCCTACAGGGGAAGCGTTTTACCCAACACTTTTAGAAGCCTTGGCTTATAGCTTGCCTATTGTACTGCCCAAGCAATTGTGTTTTGAACTCATGGCACAAGGAGGGGGGCTATTTTATCACCCCGATCGTCCGACTAAAATCCCCAAACTTCTTGCCAATTTGTCTGAAAAAAATGGAGGGAAAGCCAAGGCTGCTAAATGGAAGGCGCGACAAACGGCAGAAACACGGAGTTGGCAACGTTTTGGTGAACAAATTTGGAAAGTCTATCAGCTATAGTTGATAAACAGTTATTTTATTTAGTCTAAAAAGGGTATCCCATTGTTTTTAAAACCAAACTATATATTTAGCGATTTAAGTAAAATAAGTCCTGAACATTTACATCATATTGGGGTAAAAGGCATTATTTTTGACTTAGACAATACGCTCCTTCCCCCGCATACTCAGCAGTTACAGGCCTATGTGGCCAAGTGGTTAGGAGAGATTAAAGAAGCGGGCTTCCCCTTTTTAGTGGTGAGTAATAATCACAATAAACAATACCTAAAAGAGGCGGAATACTTATTAAATGTGCCTGTTCTAGGGCCTGCTAAAAAACCGAGTACGCGTTATATTAAACAAGCCATTGAGTGGTTAAAACTGACACCTGAAGAAGTTGTGGTGATTGGGGATAGACCCCTTACCGATTTATGGTCGGG
>JBIJBR010000116.1:0-5496 GCA_044345135.1 Vampirovibrionales bacterium | reverse complement strand
AACGGCTTGACTTAAAAATGACTCAAACGCTTTGGCGTCTTGAGTATTCGCCTCCTGCTTTGGTAGCAATGTATCCGACAAAAGCGTCGGTGAAGGGCTACTCGGTATATTCATCATGCTTGTAACGGTCATACACGTTTTCCTTTGTCGCACAAAACAATTTTAAGGGGATTGATAAAAAGAACGTAAGCCCATTTCATCCATATTTAAGGCCTCTTGTCTCGCTTGAAGAGCACTCCATTTTTGCGCTTGTTTACCTTTGAGTTTTTCTAGCGATTTTGCCTTTATTTTGCTTTCAATATAACGAGCTTTGGCTTGTTCACAACGAAGATTTTGATGCAATAAACGTTCTTGAATCTGGACTTCATAATTTCGTTGCTGCTGAATGTATAAAGGAAAATGAATCGCTTGATGATACGATTGATGATCAAGCTGAAAAGAATCATAAGCCTCTTTCACGCGTTGTCGAGACGCCTTTTGTTCTGCTTCAAGCGTGTGGCGCTCCTTTTCTTCATGTTGCAAGCGTTCAAGCGCTTGAAGAGATTCTTTTTCTCTTAAATCCATAATTTTTTGCAACGTAAAATGATGCGATCCTGACATGGAAGAACTCTTTCTACATTTAAGTCCATAAGAAGACTTCTAAAACAAATGCCAAAGGCAAACCACTACATTCTTTTTTGTCCACTAAAAGACCTTAGAAAAACTCATCACCATAGACTCTCTTTTGTATGCTACATTGGTCCGCCGAGGAAGGCTTCTAAAAGCATGACATATTCCCAATGGGGCTTCGTCCTCCATAAGGTCTAACTTATTCAAGTTCTATTTAGACCTTTAGATTTAAAGCCTCCGCACCATAAAAGAATGAGACGATGCGCCGCATATTTAAAAATCAAGAGTGTTAACTTAAGAATGTTTTATTTGCTCTCGTTTCTCGGGGTACTTCGCCAGTCCTTTCATGGTGACGTCTACCATACGTTGACTTCTTGAAAACGCAATGGTTTTACGATTAAAGCGCGCCACCCAATGGCGTGGGTGTATTGCTTGCTTGGCGTGAGTGGATTGCAGGGAAACACATGGAAAAGGCCTCAAAACCATCCTATAAAAATGACCTATCTCTATATTCTGTTGAGATTTTATTTTGGAAAAAGTAAGGTCCCTGCAAAATGCAAGAAGGCGGTAAAACGCCTTTTTGTTTTGTCGAAGCGAGAAAAAAGCCGTCGGCCATGCTTCATCAATCCAAACAAGCACTCAATTTTGTGACGCTCTTGATACAGTGCTTTATCATAAAACCTTGTTTCTACACGGTTTTGACGAGGAGGGATATGAGGTTCAATCCCCTGATTTCGGGCAAAATCACGAACAGCCTCACAATCATCGCCCTTGTCCGCCAGCAAGGCTGCCGCCTGAAGCCCCGAAATTAGAGCAATGGCGTGAGTCGCGTCGTGAACCTGAGCCCCACTGACTATAAAGTCTAGCGGATTACTTAAGGCATCGCAGACGGCTTCATTTTTGGCGTAAATTTCTGGAAACCCGCATCAATACTCATAAATCCCTGCCCATTGATAGGAATTAAGACGCAGCGAATAAGGCATATACACGCTCCTTTTAAAGAAGGGTATTAGGCCTCTTAATAAATCTCAACAGAAGCTATTACACGCTAAAAAGCTAATCGTTGAGATCTTAAAAGTTCTATGCTATACTTTTGGGGTAAATTGAGGGAAAATTGACCCCAATTTACCCCAGACTTTTTAAATTGTATTCAACACGATTCTTTTCCTTATTCTCTTAATCATAAAGGGCCACCACCCACCATGCTACCCCTTCAACGCATTGTAAACTCGCCAGTCCAAACTCAACAGAGAAACGGCCGTCTCATCCCTGAATCTTTCCCAAAAATCAAAGCGGAAATGCGTAGACTACAACAAGCAATAGCCACACTAGAAAAAGAGGATCCAAATACCTCCAAAAAATGGTTTGAAAAAAAATGTTTTGTGGGACCGTGGCAGGTATGGCCTTTGCCGTTTATTTCCGTCACAAAAATTGATGACAAAACAAATCTATTGCAAGAAATGGAAGCATTGATGACCTTATTAGAAAAACTTCACGCTCAGCCTAATTCGACCCTTGAGATTGGCGCTAAAGATCACGTCACGGTAAAGTCAAAAACAGAAAAAGACATGGTCGCCATCAGCCTGACAGAAGAAAAAGCGAGCTTACTTTCCACATTACGAGTTGTACAAGCTTATTTAAATTTAAGAAATAGAAATGTCAGAAATGATAAAGCATTTTTCTCATTCTTAGACCAGGATTTTCACATATTTACTCCACAAGCAGAAAATAACGGCACTATTGCTGAAAGACTTGCAAAGTTAGAACAGGATGCTCTAGAAAAAGAAAAGGAAACAAAAAAAGAAAAAGATTTCTATACGATGTCTATACGATAAGTTATACCTAATCAGAAGGCGCCTTACCTGATAGACGACGCATATGCACAATTATTGGTCGGTTTGAATGTCCCCAGGAAACTTAAAGTCGCTGGCCTTAATGTTTTTCAAAAAGTCTTTAAAGGCTTCGCTTTCTTCTTCGTCTTTTTCTTCATTGGCACTGACCGTGCCGTCCGACATGACATGAGGACTCGCAAAAATAGGCGCTTCCGCGCGTAAAGCGACGGCGACCGCATCCGAAGGGCGAGCATCCACTTCAAGTTCCGTGCTTCCTTCTTCAGCACATAAGTACAAGCTGGCAAAATACGTGTCATTTTCAATGTCTTTAATCACCACACGATCCAACCTAAAGCCTAAGGTTTCAATCATATTATGAATCAAATCGTGGGTCATGGGGCGGTTCGACTCCACCGCTTCAAGCTGGCGAATAATCGCACTGGCTTCCGCAGTTCCAATCCAAATGGGTAAAGCTCTTCGCTTATCTTCATCCGTCAACACCACAATAGGGGTGCCCGTCCGTGTGTCTAAGGCAATACCCATGACAGACAATTTAACTAAAAACTCTGAAGATTGACTCATGTTAAGAGGTCCCTTATTCAAAAAACAATGTTTGCTTTCATCATAACAAAGTTTAAAGACTTCGCCTAGTCAAAAAAACAAATCCCCCCTAAATGGTTTTACTGGGCAAGGTTTGTTTTTGAGAGGAAGACTGTTTTGCTGTTTTAGGCTTCGCAAGAGCAGGAGTATTTTTTAAGGGTTGTATTTTGAGAGGCTTCGTCGTTTTGGTCATTAAAAACCAAGGTGCTTCCTTCCCTTCTTCAAAGGCGGCCCAAACCTCTACCTGTAATTGAGCTTGCGGTACACGTTGTAAAAGATAACGATGATCTTCCGTCACACTTAAACGATGGGGCAGAGACCCCTTGTAAAAAGGGAGCAATGGGGTGGCCAAACGTTCATAATAGGTTTGTAAAAGATTTTGGCCTGCCGCTAAACGGATTTTAAATTGAATAAAAGGAATGGGTATTCGCCCCTTGTTTTCTAAATGTAGAATAATTTCAGGCGTCCATTCTCTGGTTTGCGTATTTAAAAGCTTGGCCTGTACTTGAGCAATCGTGACCTTCAGTGGATAAGGTAAAGTACTGCCTTGGCGCTTGAGTTGAAATTGGATCTGTGCTAAGCGGTCTTGAATCGCTTGCATCTTTTGCGCTTTGCCTTGATCCCTATAAATCTTCAAAGCCGTTTCTAAGGCTTGGCTATAATGTAAGGCATAACGATTAGGCATGAGCTGATACGCCTGCTGTAGATAAGCTAGACTTTGCAAGGGGTGCTTGGCCTCCAATTCCAGCTGTGCCAAATTCGACAAAAGCGTATGACTATAATGATAGGTGAGTACCTCTTGAAGGAAATGACATCGCTGTTCCAGAGAAGCCTGCTGTGCTTGCATCAACGTATATTGTCGAATCGTCGCCGTTTCAATCGCGTCTTGTATCTGAAGGTCATAGCGAAAACGCGTGACAAAAGATTGCGCTTCTTGCAGGTAAAACAAAGCCTTACGAGGATTAGGATCCTGTTTTAAATGCCATAGCCCCCATTGATAATATAAATCCCATAACGCGTGTTTGAGTGCGGGCTGCTGAGGATAGGTTTCGTAAAGCTTTAACAATAGCGTTTCAGCCGCGCTATAGCGATGCTGTAAACGGAGCAGGGTCGCTTCTGAAAAGCCTAGTAAAATTTTCATGTCTTCTTGCTCAACGGGAAATTCTTTTTCTCTGGAACGAATCGCCATCGCCGTATCCAAAGCCTGCTGCGCTTTGTCAAGTTCATTGGCTTCTAAATAACATTGCCCTAAGGCGACCCATCCTTCAAAAAAATCGGGGTGCTTTTCCGTTAAGGCTTCGAGGGATTGAGTCGCCCACGCCATTTTACCTTCATGCATCCATGCTTGTGCGACATGCAACTGGTGTTCTGTGTCAGAGCTTTGCCATAATAAAATCCCTGAAAACAAAAGACCCGACACCAAAATACCAGCGACAAGCACCGCAACAATCTGAAAACGCACATCTTGCCACCATAGGGGCTTTCGAAAGCGATGGCGAGGCCCTGATCGCCTTATTCCCACGCCTCGCTTCATGGATGCTCCACCTGACTGGTAGCGTTAGAGTCCGAGACAAGGCTTCCCTTAAAACGGCGTTCTTTATAACGTAATACGGCGGTCAGTCCAAAGGCAAGCACGTTTAAGACCCCCATTAATTTGAGATACAAGCCCAAAGAATGGACATAATACGCCACCAGCAGACCACTTAAAATGGCCAGCGCGTAAAAAACCGCAACCACTTTAGGCTGAGACAAACCTGCTTTCAGTAAACGATGATGCAAGTGCTCTCCATCCGCAATAAAGGGATTTTTTCCTAACAACAAACGACGTAAAGTCGAATAGGTAATATCCAAAACGGGGATGCATAAGACCAAAACAGGGGCCAAAACCACCACTGTATAGGTTTTTAAAACCCCTAAAACACTTAGGCAGGCCAAGGTAAACCCAATAAATAATGCGCCACTATCTCCCATAAAAATACGGGCGGGATGCAAATTGTATACTAAGAAGCCTAGGCAAGACGCACATAAAATGAGAGCCAGTAAGGCGACTTGGGGCTGACCTGTAAAAATCGCCACCACCGCCAAAGTCATGGCTGCAAACATGCCGACGCCTCCCGCTAAGCCGTCCACCCCGTCAATAAAATTCACAGCGTTTGAAATGCCCACCATCCACAAAAGCGTAAAGGGAAGACTTAAGGCATTTAAAACCAACAGTAAGCTTCCCGGAAGATCCAAAGCTTCAATGGAAACCCCCATCCCAAAGGCGACAAAGGCGGCTAAAAATTGACCCGCTAGCTTAATATAAGGCGAAAGATTGAGTAGGTCATCCAACAAGCCTAATAAAAAGATGAGCATGCCCCCTGCAATCAGTCCCAAATTCCCTTTGCCAAAAAGAAACACCGCAGGGCTATGGCCAAAAACGCCCACCACCCCTAGCGCAATAATAAAACTCATA
>JBIJBR010000115.1:0-5500 GCA_044345135.1 Vampirovibrionales bacterium | reverse complement strand
GCACTCTAGAAGGGGTCTATGTCCCTCGTTTTTATGACGTGACCTATACAGAAGCAGGCGAGGTTTCAGGCCTTCAAGCGAACCAAGTTGGGGTGCCTTCCGCGGTGAAACGCCAAAATTATACGGGCTTGGATTTGGATGTGGCCACGCTTCCCATTTTAAGTGAGGCGAGTGTCTTTGGGAATCGTTTTTTAATTGAAGTGATGCGGGGTTGTTCGCATCGTTGTCGTTTTTGTTTGGCCAGTTATTCGACGCTGCCTGCTCGCCCTGCGGGCTTGGAGGCTTTACGGCGTGCGGTTGAAATAGGCTTGACCCATACCCGTGAAATAGGTTTGGTCGGCGCGTTGATTGCGGATCATCCCGATTTTCCAGAACTCTGTAAATTTTTGGATCAACAAGCGGATGTCCGTGTCAGCTTTGGCGCCCTTCGGGTGGATACGCTTACCCCTCAAATCTGCCAAACCTTGGCCAACAGCGGCAGTACCAATGTTACTCTGGCCATTGAAAGTGGGTCGCCTTGGCTGCGACGCCGTATCAATAAAAATTTAAAACAAGACGCTATTTTTGAAGCCACCGAAATGGTCGTGGCAGCGGGTTTAAAAGGCTTGAAGCTTTATCACATGGTGGGTTTGCCTGATGAAAATGACGAGCATATACAGGAAAGTATTGATTTAGTGAAGGCCTTGCATAAGGCTTTCCCGCGATTAAAGCTTTCGGTGGGCTGCTCTACGTTTGTGCCGAAAGCGTGGACGCCTTTTCAATGGATGCCTCGTTTAGGGACGTCAAATCTCAAAAAGCGTATGGCCATGCTTCAAAAAGGGTTGGTTCATCATGCTGAATTTCGCCCCTCTTCTGCCAAGTGGGATACCTTTCAAGCCATGGTGAGTCGTGGGGATCGACGTTTGGCCCCATTTTTAGAGCGCGTCACCATTTTGGGAGGGACCCATGGCCATGTGAATCGTGCGTTTAAATCGTTGGAGCAAGACGATATTATGCTCCCCAATGCTGCTTGGTATGGAGAGCGAGAACGCCCCGAACATGAAACATTTGCATGGGATCTTTTGGCTCACCAAGTGCCCAAGCCTATTTTGTGGAAAGAAGCTCAAATTCCCGCGGCCCTTCAAACAGAAAAGCCCTAATTTTACTTTAATTTATAGAGTGCTTTGAAAGCCTATACAAGTCGCTCTAAAGCAAAGGCAAGCAGGCATAAAAGCAGATGTACACTTAGAAAAACCTGTACAACCGTTTGCTCATTCCAGCCACAAAGTTCAAAGTGGTGATGCAAGGGAGCCATTTTGAAAATACGCTTACCTAAATATTTAAAACTCAAAACTTGTAAGGCGACGCTAAGGGCTTCAATGGTGAAAAGTCCTGCGCTCAGTAGTAGCCATCCATCTTGATGCGTCATTAAACCGATGCTCGCAATGAATCCGCCGAGTGCCAAGCTTCCTGAATCTCCCATGAAAATGCGAGCAGGGTAACGATTGTGAGGTAAAAAAGCAAGTAAGCAAGGCAGGGCAAGCAGTAGCAAAAGTAAGCTGGGATACGTTTCTGTGTGCCCCTGTTGAGTCATTAATAGTAGGCTAAAAATAACTAAAGTGAAGTAAGTGCTCCCCCCCGCCAGTCCGTCTAGACCATCCGTAAGGTTGACGGCATTAGACAACGCGGTGACCGCAAAAGTAGCGTAAAGTAGATATTGCCAAGTCGTCAACGTGACCCCATGACCAAAAACATTAACAGTGGTATCCCCTAAAACGAAGGCCATAATTAGCCCAAATAGTAGGCCAATCCCTGCTTGAACCACGAGCTTGGCTCTGGCGCCCAATCCCTTATTTTGTTTTTTAAGGACTTTGGCTAAATCATCCCACATACCAAGGCCCATTAATAACACGCTAACGCCTAAAGGAGCGTAAAAATAAGGAGAACTTCCGTAAAATGGGAGGCCCTCAGGAGCGAGGGGAGCGTGCCCATAATATAATTTCAGAGGGGGAAACAGCGGTAAAAGATAGACACAAAGAATGGACATCACTGCCCAGAGGCTAATAAATAAAATCCCTCCCCCTGTCGGGGTGCCTTGTTTGATTTGATGCGATTGCGGGCCTTCTTCACGAATAAATTGTTCTACGCCGAGAGATTTTAAAAAACGAATAAAGAAGAAAAAGCCAATCAGCCCAATCAAAAAGGTAGCAATCCCTAACGGAAGCAGTACTTTAACTTGAGACAGAGCCATCAAGAAAACATCTGAATGTCGAAATAGTTCAGAGAGAGGTTTCGTCATCAAAACGGCAAATCCGAAAGCACCTAAGCCTAAAACCATTTGCCCGATAAGTGAAGAGATAGACATTATAAAGGACTCGTTTCTATCGTCATACAAGCTTCTAACGTGGGAATGAGGGTTTCCAGTTGATGAAAACGGCTACCCTTTAAAAACCATTCTAAAACAAGTGAAGAATCGTTTAAAGCGTGTTTTTCTAAAAAGGCTTCCTTTTGAAGGGCGTGGTCAAAGCCTGCTGTTTCTTCAAAATAGGCATAGAAAAAGTCACCTGCAAGAGGGGCCAAATCGCCAAAAGGTTCCCCAATACAGACAATTCCAGCGATTTGCTCTAGTGGGAATTGACGAATTTCATCCAAAAGCGCTTGATGATACGCCACGCTTTCTTCCCCTAATTCCTTCATGCTGCCTAAAACCAAGACGCGCTTGCTTATTTTGGGGGGAGACTGAGGCAAAGGCGTATTCATCAGGGCGTTTAAACTGGCTTGCATACTGACAGGGTTGGCGTTGTACGCATCATTAATCAGCTGATGCCCTCCCCCTAAATCGAGGCGTGCAAAGCGCCCTGCTTGCGGGCTAAACGATTCCAGCGCTTTGGCCACTTGGGTGGGGCTTATATTTAAAGCCGTCGCCACTTTTAAGACGGCTAAAAGATTAGAAACTTGGTGCCTCCCTGGTAGAGGGGTCGTAAAAGTGACCCCTTGAAAGGTAAAGCGAAAGCCACCATCTGCCTCACTCACCAGTGGAGACGCGTCTGTCAGGCCGTAGCGTTCATGACTCAAGGCCTTTAAATCCAATTCGGCTAGCCTCTGTTCAAGATAAGGATCCTCTCCATTTGAAATCAGCCGATGCTTTAGACCTTCAACCAATTCGCATTTGGCTTGCGCCGTATTTTCAAGCGAACCGAGTTGTTCGAGATGAGCGGGTCCCACATTAATGAGCAAACCGATATCAGGTTCTGCCATAAGGCTTAATCGGCGGATTTGCCCCAAGCCTCGCATGCCCATTTCTATAATCACCACTTGCGTTTCGGCTTGAATCGACAGTAAGGTTTGCGCTACGCCGATATCATTATTATGATTGGCAGGGGTGGCCTGTGTTTTATAATAATGGCCACAGACATGGGCCAGATAATCTTTTAAGGTTGTTTTTCCTGAACTGCCTGTTAAGGCGATGATGGTAGCCTTGCAGCGTCTACGGTGACATTGAGCCAAGGCTTGCAAGGCCTGAAGCGTGTCTTCCACCACCAGCAGACTTAAGTCAGGCATGGCGTCTAATTCAAGTTGATGGGCTTCATAATAAGTCCGTTCACAACAGGCTAAGGCGACGCCTAGACGAGGCAATTGACTTAGAAACTCATGCCCGTTAAATCGTTCCCCTACGAGGGGAATAAAACAAGTCCCTGCTTCAATTTCACGAGAATCCGTAGACAGTGTATAGCGGGTGGTCTCCAGCAAGGCTCTATCCCCCTTGGCATGAAGCGTGCCGTGGGTAATCTCTAAAAGTTCTGCCAAATGAAAGAGTGCTTTTGCTTGCATGAGTCTTCCTTTAAAACAGCTTTTGTTGTACAGGTTCGGCTTCAAACAATTCGCCAACGCTACAGTCTAGGACATCACATAAGCGGTCCATATTGTCGTAATTGGGTTGGGTTCGTCCACTGGCCCATGAGTACACCGTTTGCTGCGGGAGGCTTAATTCTTTCGCTAATTTGTAGAGGCTCCAACTTTTGCGTTCTCGGGCGACGTCTTTAAGTTTTATTTTCATAAAAGAAGTGTAATCCTTCCTATAGCCTTGCCGTACACCCGTCACGTATTTGTGTAGTCAACATACTAACAGTATACGTCAGCTCTAAAAAAGCATCAAGTCTTTTGTCGATGTTTTGCAGTATTTAAGAAGCTAAAGTGCTAGGCTGAAGGTGAACATGAGCTAGATAAGAGCATTAAAAGTTCCCGAATGGCTTTGGCCGCCACGACATTCGAAACGCCTGACGCATCATAATGAGGAGACAGCTCTACAACATCCGCCCCCACAAAATGGAGCCCTGCAAAGGACTGTAACCATGTTTGCACTTCTCTAAAACTCAAGCCGCCAGGTTCAGGGGTGCCTGTACCAGGTAAAATCGAAGGATCCAAGCCATCTAAGTCAAAGGTGATAAAAACGGGACGACCTTCTAATTTTTTTCGCGCACGAAGCAAGGCCTCTGGGCTGGGTTCCATAAAAGTCGTTTCGTATTGACGCATAAAGTCCCATTCTTCTCGTGTGCCTGAACGAATGCCGATTTGCACGAAATGATGAGGATCCACCAATTCAATACAACGCCTTAAGACAGTGGCGTGAGACAACGCTTCACCTAAGTAGTCTTGTCGTAAATCGGCGTGCGCATCAATGTGTAAAATAGCCAAATTCGGGTAGCGTTTGACGTATTCCGTAAAGGCGGGGTACGTCACCAAATGCTCGCCCCCAATACCAAACCAGCGTTTTCCTTGATTCAAAACACTTTCGCAGGCTTGACGCATGATTTCTAAGGCACGGTCTCGATTGCCAAAGGGCAATTCTAAATCACCGTAATCATAGTAAAGAATGTCTTCCCCCAACTCTCGGTGCCACATGGGGCTATAGGTTTCAATGCCCCAGCTGGCGTCTCGAATCGCGGCAGGCCCAAAACGAGTCCCTGGTCGGTAGCTACAGGTGCCGTCATAAGGTAAACCCACCATCACCCAATCAGCTTCGGCGAGGGTGTCGGTACTCCCCATCCAACGCGGGACGCCTTGGGGGGCTTCTAAATTGGCCATAGTCTCTTCCTTTATAAGTTTTTGGCTATTTTAGCATAAAAATAAAAGGCTTTTTGGATTGGATTTTTTAGGTAGTGTCGACATTTACTTAAGCCACATCTCATTTATCGTAACGGGTTGCCATTCGCCTGAAGTTTTTAAGGTCTTTAAACAAGTTTTCTACCAAGTGGCGAGCCTTGTAAAGGAAGTAATCGACTTGACGAGGCGCCACCGCATTGCTTTTATTAGGAATGACCACTTCAGCCCCCATGAGGTGAATCGCCTCAAATATTTCTTCTGAAACATAGCCCTTGTCCGCCAAAACCGCCGTGGCTTCAAGCCCTTGTAACAAAGGGAGGGCTTGGGTTGAGTCGGAAACCTGCCCTGCGGTGACGATAAAGCGAACGGGGTTGCCGTGGCTGTCACAAACGGCGTGAAGCTTGCTCGTATAGCCCCC
>JBIJBR010000114.1:0-5504 GCA_044345135.1 Vampirovibrionales bacterium | reverse complement strand
CTCGCTATGGATTATTCGTTGGCTTTTTCTCCATTGGCTCAAAACCCTTATTATCAACAAGCGTATGCGCCTAATTACGCAATGCCTGCGTATCAAGACCCTTATGCCCAGCTGGCCAATACGCCCTATGCGTTTAATGGAGGACTTGCCTCACAGCCTTTGACTCAATTTAATCTTTCCCCAACGGCTCAGTTTGCCAATTTACAATCCCCTAATACCCAAGCCTTGAATCCGTACGCGAATCAAGCGGGACAAATCGGTAGCCTGACGAGCCAAATGCCTGGCTTTAATCAGATTCCTGTCACCCAAGGGGTGGCTCAGCCCCCATCGTCTCCTTTACCGGCCTTTGACTATGGTGGATTAAATCAAATCAATAATGCCATGCCTTTTGCCAATATGCCCTATGTGACCCAAGTCCCCCAACAAGGATTCTTGAATCTAGGGAACGGCCAAACGGTGTCTAGTACTCAATATACCGCTTATATTCCCTCAGTCGTTCCAGGGAGTATTACCAATTTGCAACAATTAAGTAGCTTGCCTTTGGCGTCTCCAGGGAGCTTAGGGGCTATTTTACAGTTGGCGGGGATTCCCCCCAGTGTGATTGGGGCGTCTGCGCTGAACAATACAGGGTCACTCATCCCGCCTGTTTACGGGCTTAAAGTATAGAACAAGCCTTTTTTAGCCGTCCTTTTCTTCCACGCGGGTTTTGAGCACTTGTACTTGATTTTAAAGACCTTGAGTGACCACTTTGTCATGGGAGTCTAAATCATGAAAGGGTGCTGAAAATTCAATGGTAATGGGCCTAAAGGTGGGAAAGGGTTTGTTGTATGCCCATGCTTCAAATCCTCCATGAATGGCGAAAGGGACCAAAGGGGCGTGACTCTTTTTATGAATATAGGCAACTCCCTTGTTGAAGGGGTTGATGCTGCCGTCTGTGGTGAGTCGTCCTTCAGGAAAAATACAGATGACTTGCGCTTGATTTAGTTTTTTAACCGCGACGTCTAAGACCTTGGCAATGCCTTCCCCGGCATGCCCCCCTGCTTGCAGGACGCTATTCATGAGGGTGACTTGAACGACGGCATCCCCCAAGGAGGAACAGAGCTGGGCCAGCCATAGCAAGACAAAAGGGCGATTGCGAAAAATACGAAAGGCGTCAGGGGGATTCATCCGCATCGGGGCTTTCTCATTCAAGGGTACAGCGTATGGATTCAGTATAAACAATAGAAGACCATTTGGGGAGCGACTATTGTTTTTTACAGGAGATAAAGGAGGTTTTTTGAGGATGCGCTCGTTTGGGCACAGGACTTTTTAAACCCTATGAAGTAACAAAATATAACATAACGTCAATTGGGACCTTTAGATTGTTTTTATTAAGGTGTGCCCTTTTGTTTTATTTATTGACCCCCTCTACTCAATTATTAGGAATTATTTATGTCATTTTTAAAAGATATAGCCAGCAAAGTAGCCAACAAAATCGGTTGGAATTCACAAGCGAAAAAAGCTCCCGCCAAACAGGGGAGTACTTCTTCTCAGTCTTCGGCTCCCTTAATCGCTAAACACTTAGCGCCAAAGCCACAAAAAGAAGTGAAACCCCAGCAAATCACATGGGAACTGCAATCTCAAAAACCAGAGAAGAAAACCTTTGCCGCCAAAGCAGAACTGAAGAAGACCTCTCAAAAAAATGAAGCCCTTGCAGAGGCGAAGCCCTCCCAAAAGGTGAAGCGTACCACCATTATATTGAAAAGTGGTGCGCAAATTGCAGGGTCTTCCTCACTGAAGAAGGTCAAGGATAATACCTTTACAGACAATGGAAAAATGTATAATGTCGTTTCTAAGCTAGCTGAAAACGGGGAGCGCATCACCAAAATTGAAGAAGCGTCTACTACTCCAAATCAAAATAAAAAGTCTGTGTATTTTCAAAAGAAAAAAGGGGCTTCGGGCACTCTGGTAAAAGATCAAGCCCAACAAAAGAAACTAGAGCAAATCTTGACGGATAAAACCATTCTGGTAAAGAATCCAACGCAAGAACAAAATAGAGACCAAAGCTTGACGGCTCAAAACAGTCTGGTAAACAAGCCAGAGACTAAGCATACTCAATTGACCAGCACTTCATTGACGTCACAGTGGCCTGAAGCGAAAGACTTGAATAAAGTTAAAAATATAGCGAGTATACCAGAAACCAATCCTAAATATCGAGTGGAGCAAACCGATGGTAACGGGACTTGTGCCATATTTGCCGCTGCAAATGGTGGTAAAACAAAGGGTATAGCTCCTAAAATAAACTATAGGTTGTCACCAGATAAGAAGAACGTGACAGTGATGTGGCCTGATGGGCATGAATCGGTGATTTCAGCAGATAAGCTTAAAAATATGAATACACAACAACGGATAGAGGTGGCTTACCTTCAACGTTTTCCTGAAGCTCAAATTCGCTCTAAACCAACTGAGGTGCTTGAAAAGATTTATAATAAACCAGCAGCGTTTGTCGATGCAGCCAATTTCAAATCCGACCAAGTTCAAAAAGCATTAAGAGACCCTCGGACGGTTGCCATACTCGGTGGGGAGGCAACGGATCTCGATGGCACGAATCCAGGAATGCATGGTTATAGTTTAATTCCTAATAAAAACGGCACTTGGACGATTCTTAATTCAAATGCCACCGTTGGTAAGACTAAAGCAGACTCTATAGCAGGTACGCCCTTAGTCGGTTTTAAAAATACAAGCAAGCCCGTGACGGTAATCAGTCAAGCAGAATTAGAACGGATTATGAAAAATGAAAAGAGTTTCATTTCTTATGTCAATGTTCCCCAGTCTGGGACATAAAGGCTAAAGGGCTTCCAAACGAGTTAAGACTTCTTGGTAAACGCTTTTTAAATCTCCACAGTCTAAGCGAAACACGTCTTTATCTAAAATCGCCTGTGTTTGTGCGTCTCTTAATCGAAAATTGTCTGGACTCAGTTCATCCCCGATGCACAGCACGCCCTGTGCATCAATGCCCACTTCAAGCTTGAAGTCCGCCACCGTGATTTGGCATTGAGCAAATAAGTCTTTCAGTAAGGTATTGACTTGACTGGCAAGGTGTTTAAGGGCCTCTACCGTATAAGGTTCAGGTAAAAAGCCAAAGGCTACCAGCGCATCTTCAGGCAGGGGAGGGTCCCCAAGGGCGTCATCTTTTAAGCAGAATTCAATCAACGGCTGGGGGAAGACTCGTCCCGCTTCCACAAAGGGGAAACGCTTACATAAAGACCCATAGGCGGCATTGCGTACAATAATTTCAATGGGGAACATCTGTAAAGGTTTGTAAATAAGGACATCCGCTTGTGAACTGGTGTCCATAAAACAGGTGGAAAGCCCATGGGCTTCTAAGTAGCGAAAGAGCAAAGCGGAAATGCAGGCATTGAGCTCGCCTTTCCCGACAATCTCTTCTTTTTTGACGCCGTTAAAGGCGGTGGCGGTGGATTTGAATTGCACCGAAAGGGTGCCATCCGCTTGGGGACTGAGAATCTTGGTTTTGCCTTCTTGTTGAATATGATTTTGCATGGCCTGTTCCTTCTTGATTTGGCGTATTAAACAATTTCTTTATTAGAAGAAAGCGTTTAGTCTACTTCAATAGTATATCAAGAAGTGTATCAGAAGTCTTTTTTTGGGGAGGGGATTTGGTGTTTGATTCTGTTTGCGTTAGAATTGAGATCACTCTAAGGGGAATAAGAAAAGCGTGATAAGAAGGGACATTTTAGGTGATTCAGCAAGTTCTTTCTTCTCACAATAGTACATCTGCTTCAACGCCTTTGCTTTCCTCTGTTTCCTTACGTCGTTTATTTAGTTTGGCACCCCATATGGATCATGTGCCGAGCCCTGCCGTGCAAGGCGAATTTTTGAACGCTTTACAAGCGTATGTCCCTGATTTTCACGCGTCTTTCATACGTTTCCCTGCCCGAACCTTTAAGCGACTTTCCGTGAAGGAGGCTGAAACGGCATTACTGGATTTGGTGCAGGACGCCTTTACCGCGGATGTACTTCACCTTCATTTGGACTGGTATTGCTACTTGGGGCGTTTTTCTCCTCATCATGCCATGGGCTTGTGGATGCAACTCTTCCAGATTTTTAGAGATAAACCCCTGCTCCTTTTTGGTCATGAAGTCCCGACTTTTCTAGATAATCCCCTTATGATTAAAGAACGTGTGGTGTGGCAACAGTGGTGTGAACATTTTCGCGATACCCCGCATCATCGTTTACTGTTGCATCAGCCGACTTTACAGTCTCGCTGGGAATCTTTGGGCTTTCCGGTGAACCGTATTCAATGTTTGCCCAAGCCCTTGGTGTCGCAGACCTCGCAAAACCTCTTTCCCGTGGACCCTCATTTGTATCATGTGGTCAAAAAACGGCTCCAGCAAGGGCAAGTGGCTCAAGAAACGCTTTCGCCTTTACAGGTGATTGGTTTTATTCCGCATGAGGAAGATACGGACAGTGTCTTTGTTTTAAGAGATTTGCTTCTTCAAGCGCCCCCCCATGTGGTGTTGCTGGTTATGGGGGGAAGTAATCCGCATCGTCCTGAATTTCCATGGGAACAAGCTTTATTAAAGATTATTCAAGATGAAGCGTTGAGCTCTCGTATCTTAATGACGGGGCCCGTAACGCCTAGAGAAGAAATCACGTATCTGAATCTTTGTCAGGCCGTTTATGTGGCGCATCGGCATCAAGTCGATGCCTTACAACGTAAAATACAGGATTGTTTACAGCAAGGCGTGCCCGTTTGGCTGCCTTCTGAAAGTGATACCGTGCAAGGGTTACGCTGCTTATTTCAAGACTCTTGGCAAAACACTTGTATTAGAGAATTAGATGCCGCTGCTTTAGGGGAAGCTGCATCGACGCTTTTGGAAGTCTCCCCCCTTCCCGGCAGGCCGTTATTGCAAGCCATGCAGGCAGACTCCATCGCGTTACGCTACTTAAAGCAGTATCATGAATTGGCTATCTTGAATTCATCCGTGTAGGCTTTTCACTCAGCAGTTCATCATAGCCATTTACCTTAAAAGGCTCATTTTAAAATCGAATTTTAAGACTTGCTAGCATGCAAGATATTTTTTTTGTTTTAATGCTTATGAAGGTATTTGAAACGAAAAGAAAGTTCATTGAAACATGGAAGCATCGTTTAATCCACAGAACAGGCCTTTTAGCAAGAATACGGCTCCGCAAGTATACAAAGGCGAAACAGGATTTCAAAAAAGACTGGGCGAGGTATCCTTAGCGCCTAATTTAGATTTACAGTCGTCTAATCCAGGTGAAATAAAGCCAGAACGTAAAACATCGATGCCTGTGGCCATTGGAAGCTTGATAGGGACATTATTACCTATGATTCTTCTGGCCAGTCGACAAGGTAAATTTAAAGACGCCAAAGGGCTATCAAAAGTACTGGCGCCTTTTATGGTCGATTATGGTGTAAAAGAGATTATCGGATTGGGGGGAAGCGCCGTCTTAGGAGGGCTGCTTGGCGGTGTCATTCATGA
>JBIJBR010000113.1:0-5509 GCA_044345135.1 Vampirovibrionales bacterium | reverse complement strand
AAGGGAAACCTTTGTCTGAAATTGTACCTTTGTTGACGGCTCCCAGCTATCAATTACAAATGACAAACTCCCAAGGGACTCCAGAAGAAACCGCACTAGAAAAAAGATCAACACGCGCAGAAGAACTGTCTTCCGTGGTTGAAGCCATCACGCATTCCAAGGAATTCATTTTAAATGAAATGTCTCGTTTGCTCGATGATCGCCTAGCCGGCTTAGATGAAGTCGTGGTCGAACTGATTCGAACCAAAAGCGAAAATGACGCACTTCGCAGTAAAATCAATACACTGAGCAGAGAAAAACAACAGCTCAAAGATGAAGTCGAGTCTTTTAAACCCATGCAGTTTGGATTTTATAAAAAAACAAAACGCTAGAATTCAACACTGCAAACCACTGGGATCAGGTATTTCTACCAATAAGAGAGTTCCGATGCAGGGTCGGTTATTTCAGGAAGCATACCTGTCATTGTTGCAGGTGCTTCCATGCTAAGCAATAATAAGGCAAGTAAACTGGCCTCTTCATTACCGAGCGTACTGACATCCATCGTTTGAAACATGCTTGCAAAGGCTTGCATATCTGCATCACTCACCATGTTATAAGCAGGTGGTGGCATGGGTGGTGGTGGTGCCTGAGGCACATAAAGATTGGCCGCATACATGGCGACAGGTGGCATCACGACAGGTCCGTTATACTGGTAACGAGGCTGAGTCGCTAAATTGACGGGTGGTGGCGGTGGATAGGCGTTGGTGGGAGAATACGTATCTTGCGGAGCGATGGTCATTGCTCCATTCATATACGCCGACTGATACGTCTGGCCTTGAGAAATCACACGGCCGATAGGTGCTTGTTGATATTGACTGCCAAAAAGACTGGCAACATTCATTTGTACCGCACCAGGGTTAGGGTTGTAAGCCCCCCCTAATCCTTGTAACAAAGGCGAGGTAAATGCGGTGTTTTGGGACTCTCCTGCTTGGAAAGTACGCAGGCCTCCATTGGCCCCTTTAACAATAATGGTGTCGAACGCATCCATTTGACTGTAGTCTAATTGCGTTCCTTCATCAATATAAATCGTGTCTTTTTGCATGTTTTTGGACGCAATCGTCGCTTTTCGACCCGTGCCATTAACAAAGACTTCACTCGAGTTAAATGTCGTGCTTAAGTCAACCGTGGCTTGGTCATAACCATCCATATTTAAAATAACCGAGTTTTTCTTCGTGCCATAAGAATTGGCGATACGAATAAAGTAATTAGAGGCCTTATCATCGTCTCCACTGACCATGACACTGGCTTGGGGTGTATGATTAATATCTAAATTGGTGTTGCCTGAAGTCAGATAACGTACCCCGTTATTGACATTATTTAAGTTAACACTGTTATAGTTATTGCCTGTAGAAAAAGTTGAAATATTATTTTGGCCATAAATATTATTATAGTTGAGCTTATTCCCGCCTTGGTTGTTATAACCAAAATAGTTAAGGCTGCCGTTAAAGCCCCCGATTTGAGACTGATAGCCTCCATAAGCGCCACCGAGCTGTTGCAACTGAAGATTGCCTTGGCCTTGATTCATAGAAAAAGATTGTTGATATGCACTGTCCCCAAATTGAGACACATAGGCATTGCCGTTAAAATTACCCGTAGCGACTTGGTTACTACCATTCTGCTTGGTATATTGGTTCAAATTCACTTGACGAGGATCACCATAATACCCTTGTGGTGCATACCCACCAGTTGTCCCACCATAAGGCGCTGATGGAGGATAGGAAGAAGAGGTATTATACGCCCCTTGACTTGGAGCGGATCCATAGCCTGTGTTGCCATAGCCTTGCGCCATTCCAGTATTGGGGATGCCGCCATAATTTTGAGGGGTACTTAAGCCATAAGCGGGAGCCTGAGAAGGCAAATTGCCCCCAATATTGGCACCCGTCATATACATCGGTTGCCCAACCGCCATGCCTTGATAGCCATTTGACACAGCACCAAGTCCCTGCGCTTGTGCAGGAAAAGTATTATTCATAGGTATAAACCCATTGATCGTACTCATGTGCCTGTATCCCTGTACGATAAACGTACATTAAGTAACTATGCTTTAATAAAGGACAACGCCACGGAGAAATTGCCTAAATGTAACAAAATGTAAAAACGCGTTTTAAAGCACCTTTCTACACAGCAGCCTGTTGAGAGTCACTCCCCGCTATTTTCGTATGTTCCGAACCTGAGCAAAGCGCTAAGATACCCTCAGCGCCAACGTCGCTTCGCTTCTTCAAAGCAGCTTTCAATCCCCGCGACGATGAGGTCATGGGTCGCTTCAACCGAACGAGTCGCATCAAACGCAATGAAATGTCCCACCACTACAGAGGCTCGCTTGTCTTTAAAATAAATCCCCATGGGCAAAAAATCAGCCTGATGCTTTGTTCCGATTTGAGCCGCCCCTGGCTTCATCGGCAATAACGTTTCACCCTTGCCTCTTGTCCCTTCAGGAAACATACAAAAGACCCAATCAGGGTGGGCCATGATGTTCTTAATCGATTTGAGTGTATTTTTTTCAAGTCCTTTTTGACGATCCACCGAAATCACCGCCGTAGAAGTAAAATAAAAGCGCCCCAAAGGGTGACGATACAATTCTTCTTTAGCCAAAAAACTGAAATACGTACGAATCGGAAAAACCCCCACCACAATGGGAATATCAAAACTATTGGAATGATTCGACACCACTAGGCTACGTGGGGTAAAGGCAAAATCTGCATACGGGATTTCAAAATGAACACGCGTACGATGTAAGACCCGAACCCGAAAGACATTAATCAAAATAGACAAACGATTCCAAAACAAGGTGTAAGGACTCTGCATTTGTTCCGTTGTAACCAAATTACTGGGATTGGGATCAAAAGGGTTGTACATCCACATCAGATAAAAGACCTTTACATACAGTGCGTTAAGCTTGTAAACGATTCAATAACTCGTAAAAATCAGGAAAAGACACCTTCACAATCAAGGGATCATCCATGGCCCACACCCTCGCGTGTTGAGGATGACGCTGATTATGAATCACGTTCATCACGGTGAGTGCCATGGCAATACGGTGGTCGTGCCACGCGGCTAAGGGAGTCTTCGGCTCTGAAGGCAAAGCTCGATCGGGATCGCCTTTTAAAGACAAACCGTCTTCAAATAAATCCACCTGAATCCCCAACTTGGCGAATTCCGTCGCCACCGCAAGGAGACGATCACTTTCTTTCGCGCGTAATTCTTCAGCCCCCTTCACCGTTAAGCTTCCCTTCAGCCAAACACAGGCCACCGCCAGAATGGGGATTTCATCCACCAAGGCGGGAATGTCTTGCGCGTCTAAAACTAAATCCCCTTCTAATTCAGACGCTTGAATCCGTAAATTCCCCACCGGTTCTCCGCCCACAAGGCGTTCCTCTTCAATACGTATTTGAGCCCCCACCCGTTGCAAGGCCGTCCATAAGCCCGTTCGTTGTGGATTCAAGCCCACCGATTCAATCACAAGCTCCGATTCTGGACTCAATAAGGCGGCTACCATAGGAAACGCTGCCGAAGACGGATCCGTAGGGACCTGCCAATCCACCGCGCTTAACTGGTCGATTTGTCGAGCAGGCAAGTGCAGACGACCCTCTTCATCACGCGTCAAGGTAGCCCCCATCGCCGTAAGCATCCGTTCACTATGGTCTCGACTCGGCAGGCCTTCGTCAAGGATACTGTCCCCTTCTGCGAATAAACCCGCCAACAGAATCGCTGATTTCACTTGAGCCGACGCCATCGGCATACGGTAATGAATGCCCTTTAGGCCTTTTTCAGACGGCACAAAGGTCATGGGCGCCAAGGTATTATGAGCCTTGGCAAACCAAGTGGCCCCCATTTGAGACAAGGGCTGAATCACTCGCCCCATGGGACGCTTCACGAGGCTTTTGTCCCCTGTTAAGACGGCATAGCGATTTTGACCCGCAATCAAGCCACTCATCAAGCGAATGGTCGTGCCTGAATTCCCACAATCAAGCACATGGTCAGGTTCTTGCCATTGACGCAAACCCGTGACTTCCCAATGCCCTGTGGCCTCATCCACCAAGCGGATTTGAGCGCCCAATTGACGCAAGACATCCCGCGTGGAAAAGACATCCGCACTCGGCAATAGCCCGCGGACTTGACTGGTGGCTCCTACCAAACTAGCGAGCATTAAAGCACGGTGGCTAATGGATTTGTCTCCAGGGACGCGGCAATGCCCTTGCAAACCCTTCGGATGCTGAACAACGTTTAAGGTGGAGGAGGCAGTCTCTTCTACACGAGTGGTCATGGCGTTTCCTTTCCAAAAAGTATACACAAGACAGGCGGTCTATCGAATCATCACCGTCCATGCGAAACACTTATGCTAAACTCTATTATTGTAAGTGCTGTAAGCAAAACCGTAACGCCGATCCCCTCCCAGAACATGGCACCCAAGGCAGCGCACAACAGAATGAGACGATCAGATGTTAAAGCTATTTTTGCATAAAAACCATCCCGCGACAAACCCCTACGGGACTTACCGCGATTTAAGCGCTTGGGTGGGGATGAACCTTCAATCTTCGTGCATACCTTGGCGAATCGGTGTGGTGGGGGATAGCCTCATCGTCGAAAAATTAGAAGCCGAACACCCCAGTCTATACGCGCTGAATGGGAATGAAGCCCCCGCCCAACGTCAACGCCTTTGGCGAGACTGGCAAAAGCAAGGCAAAAGTCCCCTTCTTATTCGCCAAAAGGATGTCCCCCTCTTGTATCAGCAAGCCCCTGAAGCCTTCCAACACGCGTGGTCGTGGGGATGTCACGCGCCAGAAGTCCCCTTTCACTTGATGTTTCCGGCAGAGGATGCCGAGGCTTCCTTGCCCTTTCCGTTGCAGTGTCGAGCCCTCCCGTGGCAGTGGCGCTCACTCACGGGGCGTTTGGTGGAAGCATTGGAAGGCTTGCCCCCCACTCACCGCGTGCTGTGGGTGACTGAAGGCGTCCCCCCTTCGGCGTGGGCGGCTTTACCTCAACGTTTTTCGGCTCAACGTTTGCTACAGCAAAATGCCACCTTAAACGCCTTAAGCCAAGTGGAAGAGGACCTTGCCCATGGGCGCTTACGCTGGTTGGCTTGTGATGCCCGCGTGGCCCACGCCTTAACGTGGCCCTGTCAGGACACAGCAGGGAACGTCTTAAGCTATCATGGAGTCTATGAAAGTCGGGGGAGGCCTTACTTTCAAGCGTCTTTTCTGCACGCGTCCCCGTGGGAAAGCATGACGCTTCACCCGCATGAATGGTGGAAAGGCTTTTTTAAATCGGGTTTTCATAAAAAACTCCCCACGCACCATATGGAGGCTTTAAATTAAAAAGCAGACGTCCACGCAAAAATCCGAGGGGGTGAGCGGATTGCGAATCCCCTGCGGGTTTTGCGGACGTCCGACGTGAGGGGGTGGGGCAAGCGAAAAGGAAGAGAAGGGGGGAGGATTTTCAAGGAGGGGGGAAGAGAAGGAGAGCCGCAACA
>JBIJBR010000112.1:0-5533 GCA_044345135.1 Vampirovibrionales bacterium | reverse complement strand
ATACTGTTCTAATTCGTTATAAGCATAAGCCACTTGATTATAAATCCAATTATCATTTTCACCGAGTTCAATGGCTTTATTATAATCCTGCAAGGCTTTTTCATATTGCTGGGATTCTGAGTAAATATAAGCTCTCGCTGAATACCGCGGAGGTTCTGGATGAGTGAGTGTAAAACGTTTTTCAATACAAAAAAGTGCCTTGTCGAATTGTTGTAAGTCACGATAAACATTTGCAAGATTAGAATAAACTATAGGCCAATTGGGATCTAAAGCGCGGGCTTGATTTAAATCGGCTAAAGCTCCTTCATAATCTTTAAGATAGCGCTTGCCGATACCACGATTGTTGTAGGCACGCTTATGATTAGGGTTTAGCTCAAGGACTTTAGTGTAACCTTCTATCGCTTTTCTTACAGCTTGACAAGCTTCGATGCTTTCATATTCAAACTCTTTTTGCCCTAATTTAGTTTCAGTAGCTAAATGATCACTTTTTACCACTTCAAATAAAGCATCCGCTTCATCTTGCAGGGCTTGGCTTATTTCGGGGTTTTCTTGCATGGCAATAGCTCCAGATTAGGTATTCGTCCATAAGATATCGATCAAAAAGAGCCAAGCTTGAATCAATGTAACAGACTAAAACATCAATGTACTTCACTTATAACGTGTAACCGCTTGTAACGGTTTCGCAAATTTACAACGCCTTTTCCCTTTATTAAAACACTAAAACCTTTTAACCATAATAATGGGGATTTTTAAATGCCTTCTTTCCCAAGTCCAACTTTGCCGAATTATGCACAAGGCGCCATGCCGAACATCCCCGTTTTTCGCTTCCAAGGCGTCCCTAGTTTACCGTCTACCCAGTCCTCCTCATGGACGCCTCAAACGTCTTTCCCGCCCGCCCCTTGGATGACGTCTCAAAACTTTGGCTTTCAAGGCTTCCCTTATCCCAACACCAGTAGACCCGTGGCGTTTTCAAATGCGTTTAATGCACCTGGTTTCGCGGTAGGCGAGCCTAACCCTAGTGCACCAGGGGGCTTTCAAAATCCCATGCTCAACGACTGGGTAAGTCCGAACACTCCCGTGACCACAGCCCCTAAGACAGAAGCGCCTTCTGCTCCCGCAAGTCCCGCCAATACAAATGTCAGTGCCAATTATTTGAAATCACTGATGTCTAATCTCAATTTAACGGAACAACAATCATCCACTTTGGCGTCGTGTTTTATTCATGCAGGCTTAAATAGTATGGTCAAAGCCACTCGAGATGAAGACCCCAACGGTTGGTTGATGAATAAGATGACGCAAGCGATTCAACCCAATCCACAAACGGGAGACTTCACCTTTCAATGGGCAAATGGTCAAAAAATGACGATTCGCAAGGCTCAATTAGATCAATATCGGCAAAGCGAATATGCGGGCTTGTCCACCAGTGATTTAACCCTTGCCACTGAAATGGCTTGGTTTACGAAGCATCCCGATCAGAAACAGGCGGGAGGCTACGCCCATGATTTTTATAAAGAACTCTTTGGCGTCGATGCCCGTTATTTAAAATCCAGTGAAGAAGCCTTAACGGTTGCTGCTCAAAAAGGTGTGGTGTCCACCGTTTCAGGTTTTTCCAATGTGGGCACCTTTCACGCGTGGACTTTAGACCGTGAAGCGTCGAGCTGGGACTTAAATAACTCCGACATTAAGGGAGGGTTTAAGAATTTACCTCAGACGCAATATCAGGCCAATGTCGATTTAAGCGATGCTCAGTTACGTAGCGCCGTCTTGAATGACCCGAATGCCTATATCAGTTATTTTAAAATCCCTGCCTAACTTAACAGCGAAACGCCACCTTCAACCATTTTAGGGGCTTTTTATGTTAAAGAGGGTGTTATTTTGTTACAATGTAACACTTGTCTTTTCGGCATGTTTCTCTTAAGGTGTAGCATGAAGGATTTATTCTTCGTGCCTTTATTGGCCACTGATACTATCGAATAACAGATCGTATCTTAATTTTCAGTTAGAAAAGGATGCAGGAGATACCCTGAATGGCCCGATTAGTCGGTGTTGATTTACCGAAAAACAAAAAAGTGCTTTATGCACTTCCTTACATCTATGGTATTGGTTATAGCCTTTCTAAATTAATTTTAGAAAAAACTGCCATTGACCCTGATAAGCGTGTAAAAGATTTAACGGAAAGCGAAGTAAACAAGCTTCGTGAAGCCATTGAATCTCATTACACGGTAGAAGGCGACTTGCGTCGGCAAGAAGCTATGAACATTAAGCGTTTAATGGAAATTGCGAGTTATCGTGGTATTCGTCATCGTCGTGGGCTGCCTTGTCGTGGTCAGCGTACCAAAACGAATGCGCGGACTCGTCGTGGGCGTAAATCGTCTCCCATTAAAAACAAAAAGTAATGTGAAGGGTTCATGGTTATGATGGCAAAAGCAACAAAGCCAAAAAAGAAAGAAAAGAAAAACGTGGTACAAGGCTTGGTTTATATCCAGTCCACGTTTAACAACACGGTCGTCACGTCAACAGACATTCAAGGCAATGTTATTGCGTGGGCGAGTTCAGGCGTGGCGGGTTTTAAAGGGGTTCGTAAAAGTACGCCTTTTGCGGCTCAGTCTGCCTCTGAATTAGTGGCAAAACGTTCGATGGAACAGGGCATGAAAACCGTTAAGGTTTATGTCAATGGTCCAGGGTCGGGTCGTGAAACCGCCATTCGTGCTTTGCAGGTTTCCGGTTTGGACATTACCTTAATTAAGGATGTCACACCGATTCCTCACAATGGATGTCGCCCCCCTAAGCGCCGTCGCGTTTAATACGAAAAGATGTTAAGGAGTAATACACGTGGGAAGATATAACGGCCCAGCGGCTAAAGTGTCTCGTAACCTTGGGGTCAATCTAACAGAAACCCCTAAAATTGACGCCATTATGAAGCGTCGTCCCTATGCGTCAGGTCAGCATGGGCAGGCTCACAAAAAGATTTCTGAATTTGCTCAGCAATTAAAAGAAAAACAACGTTTGAAAATGCGTTTTGGTATTCGTGAAAAGCAGTTACGTCGTTATTATGACATGGCGAACCGTAGCAAAGGCAACACTGGTACCATTTTATTGCAAGTCTTGGAACGTCGTTTAGATAACGTGGTGTTTCGTGCTGGTTTGGCGGAAACGCGTCGCCAAGCCCGTCAAATGGTGTCTCATGGTCATTTTTTATTGAATGGTCAGCCTGTGACGGTGGCGTCTATTTTGGTGAAGGATGCGTCCGTGATTTCAGTGCGTCCCAATAGTGTTGATTTTGTTAATCGTGTTTCTGAATCAGCACAAGCTTATGTAACGACCGCGACATGGTTGACGGTCAGCAAAGAAACGGCTTCAGTTCGTTTTGATCGCTTGCCTGAACGTGAAGAGTTAGATCCTAACGTTCGTGAACAGTTAGTGGTTGAATACTACTCTCGATAAATTTAGAATTTTAAGACTCGATTTTTATTACAAGATTTTAAGTTGTTTGGAGGTTAGTGTTCACTATGAGCGAACATCTGTTAAATATAAAATGTGTGACCAAAACAACCGAGCATGACGGTTCTATGTATGGTAAATTTGTCTTAGAACCCATGGAACGTGGTTTTGGTACGACGGTAGGAAATGCCTTGCGTCGTGTTTTGTTGTCTTCCATTGAAGGAATGGCCATTACTTCGGCTCGTTTTCAGGGAATTTCTCATGAATTTTCCACCATTGATGGCGTGGTTGAAGACGTCTTAGATATTCTCTTGAATTTAAAAGGCGTGGTGCTAAAGTCTGAAACAGGGGAAGCGACCGTCTTAAATTTAGACGTGAGTCAACCGGGTGAAGTGTTGGCGAAGCATTTGGAATTGCCTGCGGGTATTGAAGTGCTGAACCCCGACTGGTTGATTGCCACCTTAAGTGAAGGGGGTCGTTTACAAGTTGAATTGACGGTTGAAGCGGGAACCGGTTACATGCCTGCTGAAAAATCACAATCCGCCTTAAACGCGAATCATGATGCCTTACCTTTAGATGCCTCTTTCATGCCAATTCGTCGTGTCTCCTACAATGTGGAGCCCCTTCGCTTAGGTCAGCGTACAGACTTTGATAGTCTGGAACTTGAATTATGGTCTGATGGTAGTGTGGATGTGACCACCGCCTTGAGTCAAGCGTCTAATATTCTGATTGAAAACTTGTTGCCCATTGCTTCACTTTCAGGCGTGCCTACGATTGTCGTACAGCCCGTCAGCGAAAAAGAAGACATTTTGGAAGAAACAACGACGTCAATCACCATTGAAGACTTGGAATTGTCTGTACGGGCATTTAATTGCTTAAAGCGGGCCAATATTCACAGTATTCAAGAATTGATGTTGAAATCTGAACATGACTTACTCAATATCAAAAACTTTGGTAAAAAATCGGCAGATGAAGTCATTGAGCGTATGAAGGCTTTTGGTTTAGATTTAAAACCTAGCCCTGAAGATGCTTTAATGCCTATTGCGGATTAGTGCCTAACAATAAAATGGAGTATCAAGATTATGAGACACCGTAATCGAATTAAAAAACTAGGTTTGCCTGTTGATCAGCGTAAAGCATTGCTTCGTTCTTTGGCCACCGAGTTATTTTTACATGGTGAAATTGAAACGACAGTCACGCGAGCAAAAGTCTTGGTTTCTTTTGCGAGTCCTGTGATTACTTATGCAAAACGTGGTAACCTAACAGATGTTCGTATGGCTTCCAAACGCTTGCAACGCGTTAGAACAGGACGCGTCTTTGAATCTGCGAAGGGAAATCCCGTAGAAGAAACCGTTTTACGCAAGGTTTTTGCGGAAATTGGTCCACGCTACGCGGATCGCAATGGGGGATACATTCGTGTCTTGAAAACCCATCGCCGTCGCGGAGACAACACGCAAATGGCGATTGTCCAACTGGTTTAATGGTTTTACACCCCTTTAAAAAGGAAAATCCGCCTTGACGTGAGACTTCATCGTTAAGGGGGTTTTCTTTTTTGTTTGCTAAGTAAATGTATATCGTGAAAGGGTCGATAGCATTGAGGCTGTATTTATTGCTACATTACCATGGGACCTTATTTTCAGGAAGTCAAGCCCAGCGTGGCCATTCATGTCGAACGGTTCAGGGAACTTTATGGCAGGCCTTTGAGGCCTTAGGACTCAGATGTAAAGTCAAGCGTTTACATTTTGCGTCTCGAACAGACAAAGGCGTTCACGCCTATGGGCAAGTGGCCGAACTGGATGTTACCCCTGACTTTATGGCAGAAATTCCTGATTTAAAGCAGGCTTTAAATGCAAAGCTCCCTACAGATTTAGCGGTGGTGGACTGCCTAAACAAAATTTCGCCCGATGAGCAGGGTCATTACCCTTCTGTACAATTTGACGCCACGGCCAAGTGGTATCGTTACAAATGGATCTTATCAAAACACCGTAGTCCTCATCATCCCCACTATGCCCTACGGCTCCATCAGCCCTTTCATGTGGAAGCTGCCCAGTCCGCTGCCCAGTCTTTTTTGGGGTCCCATAATTTTAGTAGC